>NZ_JAWDJM010000041.1:0-6284 GCF_032465715.1 Paraclostridium sp. MRS3W1
ATATTATTCATATAGAATAGAAAATATCATGCTTGTAGGGGATGAATTATTTTTACTAAAATATAAAAACATATGCATTTTCAAATTATTTGATTTTAAAAATTATCTATCTTTAAAAAGAGCATCTTTTAATAGCAATTATTCATATAGAAACCGTCAAAATTTGTGCGATATAAAACATCCAAAGCTTTTTTTAAAGGCCTTAGAATGGAATTTAAGAGGTCGATTAAAAATCAATAATTTTAGGAAATTAATAGTTAAACTATGAAAAAAGTAGTAGGATATCTTAGGATATCTACCGCATCACAAATTGACAACACATCTATAGAAATGCAACGTGAAAAGATAGAGCTTTATTGTAAATTAAATAACATAGAATTAGTAAACACTTATGTTGATGAAGGTTGGTCGGCAAAAGACTCAGACAGACCGTCATATAATAAAATGATTGAATTTGTATCAAATAAAGAAAATGGAGTAGATACAATTATAGTCTACAAAGCAGATAGAATTCATAGAAGTCTTAAAAACTTAATGATCATGGTTGACTACCTTCAAGAAATAGGAATAGGATTTATATCACTCACAGAACAATTTAACACTAATACAGCTCAAGGATTGCTATTTCTACAAATGATTGGTAGTTTCTCTGAATTTGAGCGAAAACTAATTTCAGAAAGAACTCATTCTGGTAGAGTTGCTAAAGGAAAGAAAAATCTATTCCCTGGCGGCAGAATACCTCTTGGATACAAATTAGTTGAGAATGATATGTTACTGATTAAAGAGGATGAGGCAATAATAGTAAAAGATATATTTAAGCTTAGAAGTAAAGGGGTTTCATACGAAAGAATTGGTCGTAAATATAATTTTACAAAACAAAGGATAGCTTATATTCTTTCAAATCCTATTTACACAGGAGTATATAAGTATGATGGTAAAATAGAAAAAAATAGAATTAACCTCCAAGTTCCACCTATAATCAGTCGTTATATGTGGAATAAGGTTAATTCAAAAAGCAGTTAGATATGTTTTTTATTGTCGAACATTTTTATAAACTTTTGTAAGCTTTATTCTTATATATCGCTTACAATTATATTATAGTTATATTACATATATCTTACAGGCATATTTTTAAGTACTTACAACAAGTAATCTCTAAAAATATGCTTGTAAGCTCATTGTAAGATTTATGTATTTTTTATTAGGGGGGGAATTAGTTTGACTAAAGACGAATTTAACAAATTGGGTATAGACAAGCAAATAGATTATTTGAATACAAACCTGACCGAAGGAATCTCACTAACTATATTATGCAAAAACATTGGAATAGCAAGGAGTACAGTTGCTGGAAGAGCTCTAAAACAAGGTTATATATTTAATAAAGAGATTAACCAGTACGTCTTAAATAATAAAATTGATACCGGACGATCTTACAGTAAGCTTACAGTAAGCAATCCGCTTACATACGAAAATAAAATGACATCAGAAATTGGCAAACCTAACTTTTCAAACAATGATCTTAATAGTTTAAATCAAAATATCTCAACTAGCACTGCTAATCATAATGGACTTATTTTAAATTCATCTGACTCAGACAACCTTGGTTACTTACTTAAAAATATAGATATACTAAAAGAATTTATAGAGAGCAATAAAAATAAATCTCCTAACAATGAAGTATCTAGTTTAGAAGATATAGTAAACGATATTTATAAGTTTAAGCAAGAAAAAAGAAATTATAAAGTTAAAAGTTTAAGAATTGACCAAACTATCCTTAATGAATTCGAATCCATAGCTAGTGAATTATCTAGTAAAGGTATAAATCAACAAGAGTTTTTAAACTATATATTAGAGTCTTACATTGGTTTTTATAAAAGTTTTAAACTGTAATGTTATTATAAATCTATGCACAGAAAAAAAAGACTTTAAGTATTAACTTATAAGTCTTTTTTTCTGTTATCGCAAAATATTTAGTTTTGGTTTTGGGGGGTAAATAAAATCCCCTAATAAATATGAATCTTTAAAGTATACAAAATTTAATTCAACTATTGGGGGTGTTTTATTTATGTTTTTATTTTAATATAAATAAAATATAAAGTAAAATTGAAATATAAAATGAATATAATAAGATTAGACAATGATTAGATTATCACTTTAATTATCCCTTAAAACTAGATTTAAAGGATAATTAAAATTAAGTATATTTATTAATAAGGAGATGTTTATGGAGAAATTACCTAATACATTATCTAGTGATGGTGAAGAAATTGATGCATATGTTATTGGTGAGTTTGAACCTTTGGAGTCATTTACCGGATATGTTGTGTACTTAATAAAAAGAGAGCTCATTTTTAAGAGTCCTCTTTTTTATTATTAATTGTAAGCATGTCACTTACATATTTATTATTATCTGTAACCCTTATTTTCACTTAATTCTAAGCTTATTTATGTAAATTCTTAATTATAACATAGTTAAAACTAACTTATAACTAATTTTTATATATAATTTCACTTTTTTAAATTCAAATTTAAACTGTATAATATTTGATTAATAACAAAATTAATATAAATTTTTAATTTGAATTATTGCTTAAAGCATCTTCATAAAACTTGATACTAACATCTTTTAAATCAGTATCTTTTGGATTAAATTTATTATCTATTAAATAATTATAAAATTTCATATCATATGCATAAGTCGTATTTGTTTTTTTACGGTTATAATACTTATGCTCTAGGTATTTTGCAAAACCTTCAACTAAGTTTTCTTCACACCATCCTGCCCAATCATAAGCGTCTTTTCCAAGGTTATTATAACTATCCAATAAAGCTTTATCTTTCTTTAATTCATTCGAAATTTTGATAAACTCCTTACTTCTAGTAAAGTTTCTAAATATCTCATGTGAATATTCATGGAATGGTGCTCCAAATAAATTCCCTTTGTCTCTTGATGGTTGAATAGTCGATATCTTATAATTTCCATTTTCAAATCCCATTGCTCCTATTGGTCTCAAATCATAATAAAATAGTGCAGTATAATCCTTATTAAATTTTATTCCACTTTCATCTTCCATAAATTTAAATATATCTATATTTTCTTTTTCAAGGTATCTGTTAACTTTTTTTCTATTTAATTCTATTTTGGAATTATTACTTTCTATAAATTCCTTTAAGTACTCTTTATAAAAATAATTATAGAATATATCTATATCTTCCTTTCTCATTTGACTTAATTCTAACTTAGATTGATTATTAATTTTTTCTACTACTTCTTCAACGCTAGCGTTATCATCTAAATATATTGTTTCTGATACGTATTTCCAATCACCATAATTATCATATATTCTAATTAATCTGCGTTTCATCTCAGTATCCATAGTTGAATATGTTTCTTTTAACCATTTATAATAATCTACCCCATACTCTCCACAATTTTTGTATAGATCTTCATTAAATTCATCAACATTTTTAAAGTTTGATCTATAAACGTCATAAGCTACTGTAACCAAAGAAATTTTTAACGTTACACCTCTAACTTCAACTTTTTTATCACTACTTTCTTTATTAATTTGTGTGTAAGCTAAAATCAACATCAGTAACAATATAAAAAAGCCTATTAGTAATTTTTTATACATCATCATCCCCCTACTTATAAAGTATTTTAATTTCATTATAGTTTTGATTCTTGTTAAAGTATATTAGATTTCATTATATAAAATATTATTTATATAAATGTATTTTAATGTCATATATTACTTACAAAAAAAGAACTCACTTTTATATGAGTTCTTTTTTATATTATTTATTGTAAGCAAAATGCTTACAAATTTATTAATAGACAGGTTTAGCTATATACCTTGATTTTACTACATTTTCTAATTTAACTATATATTTTTATTAAAAAAAACTAATTTTTATATTTATTAACTTTATAAATTAACTTAGTTAAAACTAGTTTTTAACTTAATTTTAAATCAATTTATTTGAAATTTTTCAAGATTCACTTCTACATACTAAAAAAGTTCATATTATAATAAATATTAATCCGAATAAATAGTTATTTTTTTGTCAATTAAATTTATATAAACTTTTTCTACAATTATAAATACATATCTTGTTATTTATATATGAATAATGTTTCCTGCACTAGCTTTTTCTAATCTATTGATTATAGAATTTCCTAATCCATGATTAATAGGCGCTTGTATGTAAATATGGTCAATATCCAACTTGTCACATTCTCTAAGTAAGTCAAATATTTTTTGTGCTGCAGTATTTAATGTATTAAAACTTCCTAAACTATATATGTAATTATAGTTGCTGAATTCGTCTAAAAACTCTTCAAAACAAAGTATAGCCTCATTCTTATTTGCATTTTCCTTAATCCACTTAGAAGTATTTACATACTCTCCTTCAACCAATGTTACAGGTACATCTGGTGCATAATGCCTATACTTCATTCCTGGAGCTTTTGGTACTTCACTATCTTCAACACTTAATAGATCCTTTTTATATATAAGGTTAGGAATTATATCACATATCTCATCTACACTTATAGCTCCAGGTCTTAACAGTACAGGATCTGGAGTTGACATGTCTATGATTGTTGATTCTAAACCAATTGAACATGACCCTCCATCTAAAATACAAGGAATTTTTCCACTTAAATCATTAATGCAATGTTTTGCACTTGTAGTTGAGGGCTTGCCTGATAAATTTGCAGATGGAGCAACTAATAAAGTTCCGCTTTCTTTAATTACAGCTCTAGCTATTTCGCTTTTAGGAAACCTAACTGCCACAGTATCCATACCTGCCGTAACTATATCTGAAATACACTCTTTTTTATTGAAAATTAATGTTACTGAACCTGGCCAAAAAGCATCAAATACTTTTTTCGCTTCTTGTGGTATATCTTTGCATATATCATAAACTTGTTCTAATTTATATATATGTACTAATAATGGATTATCTTGTGGTCTACCTTTTACTTGAAATACCTTTTTAATTGCATTTTCATTAAAAGCATCTGCCGCTAATCCATAAACTGTTTCTGTAGGAATTGCAACAACTTCACCTTTTTTTAGGTACTCTGCTCCTTTTTTAACATTTTCGTAATTCGAGTTCAAATCTTTAACTTCTAGTATTTCTGTTTCTATAGAATTTACTGTCATTTACAACTTGCCTCCTATTTATGCTATTTATGCATTAACTTAATAATGCCTATTAATTATTATAGTACATATATCCCTTCTAAGTTAGAGTCTCGTACTAATATTTTTGTAGCTTACATGCTAAAATTCTTTTTCATGTTCTTTAAAAAAATCATAATAGTTACGTACATTTTCTAATTCAGTCCATTTTTTAACTCTTACTGGATCTTCATCAAGGTCATAGATTTTAGCACCTTTCATAGCTAGCATAAATGGAGAGTGGGTTGATATTATAAATTGGCATCCAAAAAATCTTGATGCATCTTCTATAAATTTAGACAATTCTATTTGTCTTTGCGGAGAAAGACTATTTTCAGGCTCATCCAGTATGTACAGACCATTTTCTCCTATCTTTTCTAGAAAATATTTAAATGCACTTTCTCCGTTTGAATATTCTCTAATGTTATCTCTTAAGTTATCTCTTATAAATTTAGATTGAGTTTTTTTCTTAGCCCTACTTATTCTTTTCATTTCATCATAATCATCTAAAGATGTCATCCTAAAACTTGAAAATTTAGTATCTATATATTCTTCAAATAACTCAGATCTCTTTTCATCAATACGTTCATTTATGTTTCTGATGTTTAACATATAATCAAATACATCATCACTAGTTATAATCTTGCTATTTTTAGGTATTTCATTTGAAATTTCCATGTAGCACATATTTACATAGTCCGTAAAAAAATTAGTTTTATTGTAAATAGAATCTCTATATAAATTTACTTTTTCTGCAATTACATTTAATGCTGTTGACTTTCCAGATCCATTACCCCCATATAATATAGTAATTGGTTCAAAGTCAATTCTCTCAAATTGATTTTTAGATAATATTTTAAATGGATAAAAAGAGTCATAGCAAGTTCTTTTTTCGTCTAATATAAATTTATATTCAGTATCTTCATTAACAAATTCAAAAGCACTTATGTATATCATTTTTTATTTTCCTTTCGTACTCTATATAAAAACTATGTGAATAATATTTTATCATATTTCTAAGGTTATAATATTTATTTTAAACTATGTTAATCTCTACATAATCTAAAATCAATTAATATACAAGTTGTTTAATAC
>NZ_JAWDJM010000042.1:0-1965 GCF_032465715.1 Paraclostridium sp. MRS3W1
TTATGATCTATAAGAGTTGTAGTTCCATCTTCTCCTCTAATAATAAAATTAAAGTTGCCTTGTGCATCTTTACCCATTTGGATTCTAACTTTATTATTTTTATCTTTGAATTGTTGTGTTGCTCCAACTATTTCAATTCCACCATCGTCAGATGTAATTCTAAACTTATTGGTGCTAATATCTCCAGCATTTACCTTGCTTACATCTAAACTATCTATCATAGCATTTTTTATAAATCCATTTGTTATAGTAAGTTTATCTGAAGTTATTCCTCCAGCTTGAATATTCTCTGATGATAAATTTCCATTTAAAAGAGTATCTATTTTACCTACATTAGCTTCTAATACTTTAATAGATGCATTTACAGCTTCTAATTGACTTATGCTAGCTTTATTAGCTTCTAATTCATTTATTGACGCACTATTAGTTACTGTTAATTTATCTATTGTAGCTACATTTGATTCAAGTATTCCTATAGTAGCCTTTACAGAACTTAACTCGCCTGTAATAGTTACATTAGTAGCTTCTAAATTATGTATTTTCCCACTAATAGCATCTATATTGGTTACTTTAATAACTTTATCTTCAAAATCTTTTATTTGGTTAGTATCTATTCCATCTATTGTTGAACCAATTACTGTTCCATTGTCACTTGTTATATTGTCAATAGTATCTGCTGCTTCTTGAAACTGAGTTTGTGTTTCCTCAAAACTTAATGTAGTATTAGAAATTTCAACACTATCTAATTCATGTTCATCTGGATGCTCTATAATCTTTACAATTCTTTGTTTATCTCTAAATTTATTATCTTTAGAAATAAGATAAACTGTATCCCCTAGCTTAAAATCTAGTATATCTTTATATTTATCATTTAACTTAGCTAGGTTTATAATATCTGCAACATAAGCTCTATATGGCTTTGAAATTTCATTTAACTTAGCTTCGGCATCTTCTTTTAAGTTTTCTACAATTGTATATCTTTCATCTATCCAATAATAAGTTTTAACTTTATTAGAGTACTGATAGTTTTCTAAATAGTCTTTACCGCTATTTATAGATGAAATTCTTAAGTTATCTTTACCTATAGGAATGATTCTTGTAAAAAAATTATAAGAGTTACCTTGTATAGCTAAGTTTTTTAGATTTAAAGAATCTATAAAATAAGTTCCTTTATCTTCTCCTAGCCGTTCATGTACGTCTATAGTTTTAGTTAATGTGTTAAATACTAAATCACATCTATATGTTTTTCTTATTTCTTGTATAACAGCTAAACTAGATACGTTAGTAGCTCTTACAGTTCTTTTCTTTTTTAAAGAGCAATTCCCAACTATCCACCCTGTTCCAGCTAATGCAAGTGCTAATGCTTTATCTATTGTTTGCTCTTCACTTGCATATCTTTCCCAAGGTTTGCCCTCTAGATCTTCTAAATTTAATATACATTTAAATTCAGTATAGTCATTTTGAACGTTCTTTTCTTTTACTATAAATTCATCTTCTTTTGTTGTTATATAACATTCTTCTTCTATATCAGAATAGAATTTAGAAGTTTTAGGATATAAAAAAGCGAGTGTTTTATCTCCACTCGCTAGTTCTTTTTCTATATATAAATTTTTATAATCTACTAGTCCTGCTATCTTAATTTTGTCTTTACCTCTTAAGTTTAACACCTAGACTAACCTCCTTTCTTTAAAGATTAATCTAATCCTAGTCTTCTATCATATAATCTATTACTATAAGTTCAGCAGGAGTCATATCACATTCGCTATTGTAAAAATCATCTATTTTGAACTTATGTATATCTATTTCAATTTCTATATCCAATAACTCATTAATTTCTTTATTCCAATTATCCATGTTTTCATCAGGTATTCTAAGTTGATTATTTTCATCTATTTTATTTTTACCTTCTTCATCTTTAACACAGTACTTATCTAATAACTTTTGTCTTTCAGAATTATATATTTC
>NZ_JAWDJM010000043.1:0-16471 GCF_032465715.1 Paraclostridium sp. MRS3W1
TTAAAAAAGAATTTTTATAATTAACCTACTGTTTAATTTTCAAAGTTCATTTTTTTTGTGTTTCGTCCTTTTCTTAAGGACAAGTAATACTATACCACCTTAATTTGACATCGTCAACACTTTTTTTAAATTTAATTTTATTTTTTTATAAATATAAAAAAGCTTTGAGATTAATCACAAAGCTTCTTACTATTCCTTAGTTTAAATCAGCTATTATTTCACTTATAACTTGTTTAGGATTTTCTAATGCTATACAAGGCTCTACTTCATAGTATTCAACATCTATGAATCTTTCGATTTCATTTACTTCTTCTATACCTCTATTTATTACAAATAAAACAGCACGTGCATCTTTTATATCTTTTTCAGATATTTCATTTATAATTGTATCTTCATTTTGTATTTCAAATTCAATGTTATAGTTAAATTCTTTCGCCGATTCCTGTAATTTATTTCCACAGTTTATGTCTTCACATATAACTACTATATTATTCATACTCATACCTCTCTTTTTTTAATTCTTGTTATATAGTTATATCATAAAATATAATTTATTTTCATTATAATTTTTTTATATAACTATTCTTTATTATTACATTTTTATGTATCTATTAACTTAATTATTGAAAAAATATATAATGAATTTAATATATATTTCATTTTTATTTAGGAGGTAACGTATGTTTTTTATTTATTTGTTTCCAATAATAACATTGTCTATCTTTCTAATATCTTATTTTAAAGATAGAAGAAGACTTGTTAACGGATTATTTTTCAATATATTTCTTATATCCTTTGCTATTTCATTTACATACTTAGCATTTTCTACAGGAAACCGAATTTTAATAGTTTTATTTTTAATCTTATTTATTATATTTATGATTGTTTCGATATTCGGAATTTACGCCCTTATTTTCGGTTTATTTTTAAATGCTAAAATTGTTATGAAAAAGGAAAGTAGAAATTTATCTAATATGTTAACTCTATTTTTAGGATTATCACTTGTTTTCCACTTAATTTTAACATTCTTTAACCCAGAAAAATTTTTACCAAAAGATATAACTATTTTTTTAAGTAGTTTTTTAATTTTAGAACTTTACTTCTTATTTAGTATTTTTAATTTCTTAATGATTTCTTTAATATCTCAATTTAATAACCCAAAGAAAGATCAAGATTTCATAATCGTATTAGGTAGTAGGGTTTTTGGCGAAAAAGTTCCTCCTCTACTTGCTAGCAGAATTGACAGAGCTATAACTTTCTATAATGAACAATCTAAGGTTTCTTTTTCTCCTAAAATCATTTTTTCTGGAGGTCAAGGTCCAGATGAAGATATTCCAGAAGGTCTAGCTATGCAAAAATATGCATTAAGTAAAGGGATACCATCTAAAGATACAATTATTGAAGATAAATCAGTTAATACGCTACAAAATATGAAATTTTCAAAAGTTATTATGGATAATTTAATGCCTAATGGTTATAAAAGTATATTTGTAACTAATAATTATCATGTTTTTAGGGCTAGCATATACGCAAGAATGGCTAATTTAAAAAGTAATGGTCTAGGATCAAAAACTGCTTATTACTTTCTTCCTAATGCTTTGATAAGAGAGTATATAGCACTTGTTGTAATGAATAAAAAAAGACATATGATTATAATAGTTATAATATTTGTTTTTTCAATTCTATTAACTCTTATAAATCATTATTTTGTTTTTCCAGCTTAATTAATTATGTTTAACCTTCTTCAAATAGGTATATATTATTATTATTCAAATATATTTTAATATATTTGAGTTTTACTTAGATTGGGGGTATATGTTCATATGTCTAATGAAGTTAAATACTTTTTTTTCATAATATTTATAACCTGCATAATGGGATTTGGAGTTACAATTCCACTTACTCAATTAGGAGTATTAACATACGGTTCTCCTATTTTTATGATTTTTTATGCTTTATCTGGATACTCCCCAGCTATAGCAGGTATACTTACTGTTCACAAATTCTACTCAAAAAATGATTTTAGTAGATTTTTAAAAAGTTGTATAGATATGAAAAGAAGTTTCAAGGAATACCTTTATGTTTTAATTACTATTTTAATTTTGTGGACAACACCATTTATAGTTGTATGCTTTTTCAGAGATAAATATATTTTATTAACTTATCCATTAATTTTCTTAACATGGATCGCACCATTTATGATTTTTGGTGGAGGGCTTGAAGAAATAGGTTGGAGAGGTTTTTTACTTCCTAAGTTATTGTCCAAGTATTCGCCTTTGAAAAGTTCTTTATTAATAGGATTAATTTGGTCTTGCTGGCATTTACCACTTTGGTTTGTTGTTGGGTCTCCTCAACAACATATAAACTTTTTACCTTTTGCATTGAGTTGCTTAGCATCATCATTTGTTCTAACATTTATATATATGGAAACAAATAGCATTTGGCTATGTATACTGTTTCATGCTTTAGATAATGCATGTTCCTATGTATTTAAATATTCTGTAGATCTTCATATAATAATTTCAATATCTACAGCTATTGTCGGGCTTCTAATTTTATTTATTTCTACTAAATGCATAAAAAATAGACTAAGATAGTTATCTTAGTCTATTTTTTATATTTATTCTATTCTATAGAATTTTTATCTATCTCATCAAAACTATTTGCAACTGCTATAGTTGAAGCCATTGCTCCATTTACATTAAGCATTGTACGTCCCATATCTAATATTGGATCTATAGCAATTATTCCACCTAATAATGGGAAGTATGCTCCTAATCCCATACCTGATATAACAACAGATACAGACATAGTTGCCGTACCAGGAATTCCTGCTATTCCTAAAGAACTTATTGTTATTACTATTAATAACATTACATAGAAACTAAAGTTCATAGTTGTTCCTGACATATTGGCTACAGTCACAGCCATTAATGCTGGGTATATTCCTGCACAACCATTCATACCCATATTAGCTCCTAAACTTCCAACAAAACTAGATATACCTTGATCTACTTTTAAATTATCATTTAATGTTTCTATAGTAACTGGTAATGTTCCTAAACTAGATCTTGAAGTAAATGCTAATATAAGAGGTTTAGATGCATTTTTTAAGTATTTAATAGGATTAACCCCATTAATAGATATTATTATTAAGTGCACTATAAACATTATTGCAACACTTACATATAAAGCTAATATGAAATCTATAACACCTACTATAGAAGATATTCCTCTATCAATTATAGAACTTGCCATTAATGCAACTACCGCATATGGCATTAGCTTTATAACAGTTATCGATATACTTATTATTATCTTATAAAACGCCTCAATTAAGTCTACAAAAGGTTTAATTGTATCTGCGTGCTTTTTACTCAATCTTTTTATTGCTATACCTATAAATCCTGCAAATATAACTATAGCTACTACATTTGCTTGTGCCATAGCATCTACTGGGTTTGATGGTAGTAACCCTCTTAAAGTATCTACTACAGGTGTTACTTCTCTTAATTGTTCTGTAGCTTGCTGAGCTACTTCTTGTCCTACTCCCAGTTTAAATAAATTTCCAACTATTATTCCAACTGCTGCTGCTATAGCTGTTGTTCCAAGTAGCATAAAAATAGTTCTACCTGTCAACTTACCTAAATTTTCACCTTGTTTCAAGTTCATTATAACTCTTACAATTGAAACAAACACTAAAGGTACTACTAGCATTTTTAATAAATCCATAAATCCATATCCAAATAATCCATACCATTTAGATACCTCTGTTAACCAAGTGACTTTTGTAGGGTCATTTGGAAAACCTGCTATAAATTGAATTATTAACCCTAAGCCAATTCCCATTGCAATTGATGATATCATCAATTTGGTAAAATTAAGCTTTTTAGTTAATTTTTTGACTATAAAGAATAGTCCTATTAATATTCCTACCGATAACAAAGTTAACCAATTTGTTACCATAAGGAATTCTGAGAAAAATGTGTAATTCATGTGTTCCTCCTTATACTTTTTGCAAAGTTAAAGGCTTTGCTTTTTTATATAATATAACAAGTCCTAAAAATTATATCAACTGGTAACTTTTTGGTAACTTCTAATTTTTTTACTTTTCGAAATTTTAAAATTTTAATCATTACATACTATATGTTCGTTGCTCCACTTTATCATATTGGCAATAACATGTAGTAGCTCCAACCCTGATTTACTTAAATAATAAGTAGATTCTATACTATTCTTCACTACTTTTTTATTATTTATAACAATGTTATTTTCTACTAATAAATCAAGTTGTTGAACTAACATTTTCTTGCTACATCCATCTATTTTTCTTTGCAACTCTCCAAATCTAATTTTATTATCTTGGATCTCCCAAACTATTCTTGCTACCCATTTTTTACCAACTATACTAGATAGAGCTTCAACTGGACAGTCAAATGTCATATCACTTACATTGTACATTAATTTGGCCCTCCTATTTTTATTTGTGTATACAAGGTTATAATATCGCCAATATTTTGTCCAATTTTGATTATTATGAATTTTGCATATCCAAGTTTTATTATAGCTTTTTTCTATAACTACTCTTATCCATTATTCAAATAAAAATAACCTAAAATAACAAGATTTAATTTCTCTTGAATTTTAGGTTATTTACTTTATATTATTTTTCTAATCCCATTTGTTTTATTCTTAATTTATCTAACTGTGATATAGCACTGGAAACTGCCATCTGCCCTTGCCCTGCAGACTTTAAGTATTGATATGGCTTACCTGCACAATCTCCTGCAGCATAAAGTCCATCTATATTTGTTCTCATTTCTCTATCAGTTTTTATATGAGGTCCTTCAACTTCTAACCCAGGGACCATATAGCTTGGAGATACGCTATCCTTTATAACGAAAACCCCATCCACATCTAACTCTCTATCTTTTAATACAAGTTTATTTACCAATGTGTCTCCCTTTATTTCTATAGGTTTACTATCGATTATTTCTATAGAAGAATCTAACTTATTAGATAAATTATACATAGGTATATAATAAACTTTTGATGCTATTTCACTTAAAAAGTTTGCATCCTCTTCTCCTTCATGATTGTATCCTATTATAGATACAACTTTATCTCTATATAATCCAGCATCACATGTAGCACAATATCCTACACCTTTTCCTAAATATTCTTCTTCCCCTTTAATCATTTTTCCATATTGTACACCTGTAGCTATTATTACCGTTGTAGCTTCATAAATTTTATCTCCAACAGCTAATGCAAAATAATCTCCCATTTGGTATACATTATTAACTCTTTCTTGAGTTATTTCAATTCCCATCTCTTTTACGTGATTAGTAAATTTTTCACTCAACTCAGCTCCACTTACATCATAAATCCCTAGATAATTATCTATAGATGGAGCTTTAACTAATTTATCACTTCCATTGTGAGATCCAAATAATATTATATTTTTATTACGTATCTTAGCATTTATAGCAGCTGCTAAACCAGCTGGTCCGCTACCTACAATTGCAATATCATATCTCATATTCAACATTCCTCTCTATCTTAATTATATATGAGCTTTTACCATATCTTCTAACTTTTGCTTAGGTATAAACCCAACTAATCTTTCAGCTTCTTCTCCATCTTTAAATACAATTACAGTTGGTACTGTTGTTACTTGGAATTTTCTAGCTAATTCTAAGCTTTGATCTATATCTACTTTTAAAAATTTAGCTTCATCTATATCTCCACTTAATTCATCGAATACTGGAGCTAACATTTTACATGGACCACACCATGTTGCAAAAAAGTCTACTACTGTTGTTTCACTTGCATTTTCTACCTCTACGTTAAATTCTTCTGTATTTATTATTCTACTCATTTTCATTTCTCCTTTATTTATGTTTTATAATAACTTTAATATATCATCAGTTTTTATCTATAACAATTAGTTACTTATTCGTAACTAGTTTTCTACTTTATTATTACCTTTAAATAAAATTCTTTGTATATTAAATTGAAATAATTAATTAAAATAAAAAAAATGTAGAACTAAAGCTCTACATTTCTTTATTTTAATTAATGACCTACTTAAGTTTAGAGTAATACTCAACAACTAAAATATCATTTATTTCTATTGGAACTTCATTTCTTTCAGGTATCTTAGTAAGAGTTCCCGATACATCATCAAGGTCCTTGCTTAAGTAAGAATATTGGCTATTAGCATTTTGTTGAAAACTATCAATAAACATAGAGTTCTTTTTAGATTTTTCTCTTAGAGATATCTTTTCTCCTACTGATACTCCATAAGAAGGTCGATCGACTTTATTTCCATTAACTAATATGTGTCCATGTACTACCATTTGACGAGCTTGTCTTATAGAACTCGCTAATCCTAATCTATAAACTAAGTTATCTAGCCTACATTCTAGTAGTTGAACTAATACCGTACCTGTTTCTCCTTGAGATTTCATAGCTTTTTTTACATAGTTAGAAAATTGTCTTTCTAAAACCCCGTAATAAGCTCTTAATCTTTGTTTCTCTAGTAATTGCAATCCATACGGTGAAAGTTTTTTATCTGCTCTAGAAGTTCCTCTAGTTGCTCTATCCATAGCTTTTGGATGTCCACACACATTAAGTCCTAACCTTCTACATTGTTTAAATCTAGGTCCCATCATTTTTGCCATAATTATCATCTCCTATAAAATTAGAAATTTTGCCGCGATAACTTTAAGCCTGTATACACTATATCATAATTTTTACTTTATGTAAATGACTTTCATTATCATTAAAAAGAGTCATGTATACAATCATGACTCTTTTTAAGAAGTTTTTTAGTTTTTGAGTGTAATTTTTGGCACAAATCTAAAAGTACTAATATAATTTATGTTTCGGACATTAAACTTAAACTACATATGCGGGATTGAGTACTTTATAAATTTATAGCATCATTTTTTTGTAGAGAAGGCTTTTCTCTATGTCTTTAGTATAACATAGGTGTTATTTGTTGTAAATGAAAATTATTATCACTAAGAATGTAAAAAAACTAACCAATATAATTTATAATTGGTTAGTTTATTTTATTAATTAAAATCATATAAAATTATTTCATTTTTATCTAAATATTTTTTTACATCTATAACTCTTTGATTCGAAGAACCTCTTAATTTTATAGATAAATTTTTTCGTTCTTCGTCAAATTGTCCATCTATTAATATATCTATATAATTTAAAATCTCTCTTTGATTTTCATTAAATTTTTCTACAGTATATCCTGTCCATAAATATATAAGTTTATTTGGATAATGACTTTTAAATTCTCTACATAAACTAATTACACCTTCAACATTTTGAGGACATAATGGTTCTCCTCCTAATATTGCTAAATCTCTATATATATTATTTTTATTTATGTTTTCTATAATATAATCTAGGTTTTCTTGCTTAAACTCTTGTCCTCCATCAAAGTCCCATGTCTCTTTATTAAAACATCCTTTACAATGATGCGGGCATCCTTGAGTCCAAAAAGACATAGTTATCCCTAATCCATTAGCTATATCATTATCTTTTATTTTAGAAAATCTCATTTTCATCACTCCAACCTTATAGATGTAAAACTCTTTCGCCTATTTCCTGTGTACGTCCTTTTCCCCACATATTTGCACCTATATATCCACAAGTTCTTCTCATAACTTGCATTTCATTTTTATCTCTATTTCCACAATTAGGGCAATACCATTCTAAATCTTTATCTAACTTTATTTCTCCTGTATAACCACAAGAATAACAAATGTCAGGTTTAGTGTTTATCTCAGCATATTGTATATTATGGTATATATAATTTATTATTTGTTCTACTGCAGGTAAGTTTTTACTCATATCAGGAACTTCTATATAACTTATACATCCACCTAAACTTATATCATGGAACTGACTTTCAAATTTTAACTTTTCAAAAGCATCTATTTCTTCACTTACATGAACATGATATGAATTTGTGTAATACATTCTATCTGTAACATTTTTTATCTCTCCAAATTTTTGTTTATCTATTCTACAGAATCTTGAAGTTAAACTTTCTCCTGGAGTTCCATATAATCCAAATCCAAGGCCAGTTTCATCCTTCCATTTTTGACAAGTGTTATTTAAGTGATTCATTACTTCAAGTGCAAATTTTTCACCATCTTTAGTAGTATGACTCATTCCAAGCATAGCTTGTGTCATTTCATACACACCAACATAACCTAAAGAAAGAGTTGAGTATCCATTTTCTAATAATGAATCTATTTTTTCTCCTTTTTTAAGTCTTGCTATACCCCCATGTTGCCAATGTATAGGTGATACATCTGATATTACGCCTTTTAATAAATCATGTCTAACCATTAGAGCTTCTCTACAAAGTTCTAATCTTTCATCTAATATCTCCCAGAACTTCTCCATATCTTGATTTGCTGTTAATGCAACTTGCACTAAGTTTAAAGAAATTACACCTTGGTTAAATCTTCCATACCATTTGTAATTTCCATTCTCATCCTTCCATGGGCTCAAGTGTGACCTACATCCCATTGGTGGGAATGTGTTTCCTTCGTAATTTTTTTTCATTATTTTTGCACTTTGATAATCAGGTACTAATCTCTTTGTATTACATTTAGCTGCTAATTTAGTAATGTAGTCGTATTTACCACCTTCTAAGCAATTATGCTCATCTAATAGATAAACTAGCTTAGGGAACTCTTCTCCTACTTCTTGTCCTTTGTAGTTTTTCATTCCTTCTAATCTTTGAGCTATCATTTCCTCACAAATTAAAGCCATTTCTCTTTCATACTCGTTACCTTCTTCAATTTCTAAGTAAATAGTTGAGAATGGAGATTGACCATTACTTGTATATAATGTAGATAGTTGATATCTTATAGTTTGAATTCCGTTTTTTAACTCTTCTAACATTCTATCTTCAGCTAAATCTTTAGCCATTTCTTCTGGATACTTATCCTTATATTTGTTTAAATATTTATCATATGAAACTCTTAAAAACGGAGCAATATGTTTTATAGTTATAGAGTTACCTCCATACTGCCCACTAGCAATTTGAGCTATTATCTGTGTAGTAACTGTACAAGCTGTAGTGAATGACTTTGGTGATTCAACTAACTTATTACTTATTACTGTACCATTATTTAGCATATCTTCTAAGTTTATAAGCATACAGTTATGAATAGGTTGTATAGCATAATCCATATCATGATAATGAAGAACTCCCTCATCATGAGCATGTGCTATATGAGCTGGAATTAACTTTCTTCTAGCTATATCTTTTGATACTTCCCCAGCTATTAAATCTCTTTGAGTTGAAGCTAATAAACCATTTTTGTTAGAATTTTCATTCATAACATCTTCATTACTGTTATCTAAAAGACCTAAAATACTATCATCTGTAGTATTAACTTCTCTTTTAAATGATTGAACCGCTCTATACCCCTCATATGCTTTAGCTGTTAATTCATGTTTATGATTTATTAAATTTTTATAAACCATATCTTCAACCTTATTAACAGTTGCTACGTCTTTTGTTTGATTAAAACTTAATTCAATTTCATCGGCTATTTCTTTAGCCATTTCTTCTTCATATATTCCACTTCCGTACTTCATAGCTTTTAGTATTGCATTTTCTATTTTTGTTTTATCAAATTCTACAACACTGCCATCTCTTTTAATTATATTTAATTGTTTATTCATAAAACTCTCCTTTTGTCTAATACATATTGATTGATTAAATTTTATTCTACAAAAGTATTGACTTTTATAATTTTATGTTGTTCATATAAGTATTTTTTATACTATATGTAGTAAGCACATAGTCCATTCTATACCATATATAGTATATATTCAAGTTGATTAATACCCATATTTTTTTAAATTTATCATAAAAATTTAAAAGAAACCGCTCTAAATCTACACTCTAGATACAGTTTCTTTTTTTATTTTTTTTATTAATTTTTTTATGCTTGAAAAATTATACTCTCTAATGCATTGTTGTTAATTTATGAAACTTAGTTATACCAATATTTATAATTTTAGAGTAAAAAACTTTTTGAGCAACGGACAAAGTCGTTCGCAGACTTAGTCGCTCAAGCGAAGCGAATTTTATATGTTATTTAATACTGGCGCTAATGATGAATCATTAAAGAATGTATTTGCATTATATAAGTAAAGTAAATCTGTAACATTCTTTTCTTTAATTAATTTTTCTATATCTTCATAATAATATCTTGGGTCTACCATTATAATCTCTTTATAATATGGAGTTAAAAATTGAACAAAACTATTAGCATAAGAATCTTTTATTAGTAGCAATGTTTTATCACTTTCACTTGTAGTTTTTATATCTACAACTGGATGGTTTCCACCTAAGAAAACTTCATACTTATCCTTTTTCTTCAATGCTTCACTTTCATATATAGTAGGAGATTTTTTCTTTTCTTCTTTATATTCTACTATTACCTGATCATTTTTATCTTTAGGCGTGTATATATCAACTTGATCAGGTTTTACTTTATAACCACTCTTTGAGTATAGAGTTCCGTAAAAATCATTTGAAACTCTGTACTTGTCATAACTATTAGGTTGAGTTTTTAACCCTGATTGCTTTGCAAAATCTAAAAAAGCATAATATGCTCCTAATGTAGTCCAATGGTGATCCGTCTTGTAATATATATATTCCTCTTTATGTTTTTTCATTTCACTTGATATATTTACAAAATCTATTTTGTTATCAATAGATTTTGACAATCTACTTAAATACTCGTCTTGATTATAAACAGGAGCAAATGCAGGTAATTTATCTTCTAATATATTAACAGCCGTTGGTGCTATTAACATACTTGTCTTTATGTTCTTATGTTTATCTGCAAACTTATTTATAGCTTCTATATTAGCTTTTAAATACTCTTCATTCGGTTTCCCAAAGCTTTCTATTAAATAACCATCATCACATTTAAATACACCGTTTTCACTATTTTTGCCCATAAGATCGTCAGTCTTAGTTTTAATTTTAATAAATTCATCTCTTCCAACCATTTGATCGACAGTATATTTTTCATATTTTTTTGTATATCTACCTTCAAATAATCTATCTAGTGTAAATTTAGGCTTTTGTTCTAGAAGTCTATTTTCATTTTCCGAAAACTGTTTATCCTTAACTATTAAGTTAAGTCCTACAAATGAAAATATAGTTACTAAAAACATTATTGCCATTAGCTTCACATATATATTTTTATATTTACGCGTATTTTTTTTTGAAAATTTCAAAGTCCTCACCCCTTATTAGAATCTAAAGTATAAGAAAGGATTGTATGTTTCGTTTACTAAGTATGCTATGCTTAAAAATAACAAAACAAATTGAACTGTTACAGCCAATGTAACTCCTTCCATTCTTCCATTTTGTATAATTTTTTTAAATACCTTATTAACTATAGGTGTAGAACACAATATTAAAATTATTAAAAGAATTAAATTCGTATGTAAATAATAAATGAATGTTGAGTCAATTATTTTATTTCCATTTAAGAAAAACATTACTTTTATGTATTCTAAAGATTTTTGTATACTTTCAATTCCAAAAAATGTCCATCCAATCATAACTAGTACCATTGTATATATATGCTGTATAAAGCTAGGCATTCTTTCTAGTATATCCTTTAATAAAAACTTCTCTATTATTAAAATCAATCCATAATATAAGCCCCATAATATAAAGTTCCAATCAGCTCCATGCCATAGTCCTGTAAGAAACCACACTATGCATAGATTTCTAAGTTGGAATATAGTACTACATCTATTACCTCCTAAAGGTATATAAACATATTCCCTAAACCAGCTTCCTAAAGATATATGCCATCTTCTCCAAAATTCAGTAACACTTTTAGATATGTATGGATAATTAAAGTTCTCTATAAAGTCAAACCCTAGCATTTTACCAAGACCTATTGCCATATCTGAGTATCCACTAAAGTCAAAGTATAGTTGTAAAGTATATGCAGCTATTGCAAGCCAAGCTGTTAATACAGATATTTCACTTGCATCATATTGTTGTATACTGGTAAATATCATACCTATATTGTTAGCAAGCAATACTTTTTTAGAAAGCCCTTGTATAAATCTATCTACACCCTCTCCAAATTTATTCATACTATGAGTTCTGTGCTTTAACTGATAATCTATGTCTGTATATCTAACAATAGGTCCTGCAACTAACTGCGGAAACATGGTTACATAAAGACCAAAAGATATTAAACTCTTTTGAACTTTTACCTTATCTAAATAAACATCAATAACGTATGATAATGTTTGGAACGTATAAAATGATATTCCTATTGGAAGTGGCAACTGATTGTATCCAATATTTAAAGAAAATACGATATTTATATTTTCAATTACAAATCCATAATATTTAAAAAATCCTAGTATACCTAAATTTACTAAAACAGCAAATATAAATATTCGTTTAGATTTAATCTTATTTCTTCTATATTTATTTATAAGTAGTCCTATTAAATAGTCAAATACAGTAGTAAACATCATAAGAAAAACATATACAGGTTCTCCCCATGCATAAAAAATTAAACTAATTAACAATAAGACTATATTTTTCATTTTTCTAGGTGAAATATAATATAGAATCAAGGTTATAGGTAAAAAAGTGAATAAAAATACTATACTACTAAAAACCATTGGTTTACCTCTCTTTTTTAATTTTTGATACTTTCTTTAAATGCATCAGTTAGTTTATCTAAATCCTTTGAAACTGCATAAAATACGAAGTTACCTTTATCTTTAACTTCGTAATCTTGAAGCAATGCTACTTGTTTTGGTCCATATCCACTAAAACTTTCAATTTGCTTATTAACTCTACTGTCTATAGCATCTTCTATTCCTTGAATTTGGCCTTTATCTTTTACTTTTATCACAAGCATTTCTTCTACATCCATAGTAGATTTAGGTATGTATATTGAAAA
This sequence comes from Paraclostridium sp. MRS3W1, assembly GCF_032465715.1. NCBI lineage: Bacteria > Bacillati > Bacillota > Clostridia > Peptostreptococcales > Peptostreptococcaceae > Paraclostridium > Paraclostridium sp. MRS3W1. The sequence goes on from NZ_JAWDJM010000043.1 coordinate 13,011, forward strand.
ATCTTCAAACTCACTAGAGTTTAAACCAAAAAATCTTCTTAAAGATTTACTATCACTTTTTTCCATATTATTTAAATTAACAGTTTTGCTAATATCTTCAGTTATACTACTAGCAGACTTATCGTTATTTATTCCACAACCACTAGCAACAAACATAGTACATACAAAACTAAGAGTTAAAATGTACTTTTTAAATTTTTTCAAAACACTCACTCCTATCTATAGATTAGCCTTATTCTTTAAAATGTTTAAATACCCATTATAAAATTTAGCACTAAAATGTATACCATCTGGCTCATACAAGTTATTCTTTGAGTTAACGCTATCATTAACATTTATAAACTCCACATTTAAATCCTTGCACATATCTTCTAATGCCTTATTAAAACTGTACACATTCTTAAAACTATGGTCTTTTTCCATAGCTGATTGTGTTGTTGGTATGATAGAAGTTACATATATTTTAGAACTTGGCAATTTTTGTTTAATATCCTTAATAAGTATTTCATACTTATTAATAAAGTCCTTAGAATTACTAAACAATTGTAAATCATTCATCCCATAAGTTAAAAATATATTACTAGGTGAAAGATTAACCACTTCTGATACATCTCCTTTTGCCTCTATTACATTTCTTCCTTTATATGCTACAACTGATGATGGACTTAAAAAACCATATTCTGTTAGTCCCTCTCCTCTTGAGTCTCCCATTATTACTGAATCCTCAAATACCTTTTCAAAATTTACATCATTTTTGTTTTCATCTATATTTGAATCATCGTCGCTATTTTTTTCAATTTCATTTCTTATACTTGATATGTCTTCTGATTCTAATTCTTTTATTTTAGCTACGCCTTTTTCTGGATTTACTTCTGTTTGACCAAATTTACTTTTATATATATGCCTCGCAAAGCCTAATAAAATTAGTATAGCGCCTCCGATCAAAGCAATTTTCACAATACGAACATATAAAATTTTCCTCATAAGTGTCACTTCTTTCTCACATATAATATTGATTTTCTTACTTTAAGCAATTAATATTATACTCTTTGTATATTAATGTTGCATATATCTTTTTTTACATTTTTCTATTTTTTTCGACATAATTTTATAATAACAAAAGGCATTGCCAATTTCTATGACAATGCCTTTATTTCAATAATTTAACATTTTATTTTTCTATTACAGTATATTTTTCAGCAAATTTAACTGGGTGATATGAAAGCTTTGCTTTTCTAAGACCTTCTATACCTAAATCTTCTTCTCTATTAACAAATTCAACATCACTAAATTCATTTAATAAGAACTGTTGGTTAATATAAGGGTACAATCCTCTTATATCCGCATTTGCTTTTTCAACATGTATTACCGCCATATTATCATTTAACATTTCTCCAATAGAAAATGCTTCTAATTTAGAGTCAATATATATACCACTTATCTTTAATGTATCTTTTAATTTTTCATAATTCTTAAATATTCTTTTTATTGCTTTAAATTCACTATCTAGTTCTATACTTTCATCTTTATCTTTTGACCACTCTTTTAATAAATTTATACATTCATCAAAGTCTGTTTCTTCTAACTTTTTATATTCTACTCTATCACCATATTCTTTGACAAAACTATTTAGGTGGTTTCTTTTCTTTTGATTTTTTCTTCCTGCTAAAGTTCTTAGACTTTCTCCATCATATATATAATCAAAATTGTTGCGTTCTTCAATATATTCGAATCTATCTCCATAAACACTTTGTAAGTATTCAACGACTTCTTTATTTATAGCTTTTAAATGAATTTGTTTGTGTTGTTTCTCAAAGTTTTTAATTATAAAATCAAAAGCTTTATTCATATTTTCTTTTTTAGCTAAAGGCAATATTATAAAACCTTTGTTTTCATATTCCCCTGCAACTATAGCAAAATCATCTTCAACATAATACTTTGTTTTATATAAATCTTTCCACATATATAATGTAGTAAAACAATACTCACATGCTTCATAATCAACTAAGTCAAAATATTTATCTAATATGTTTTTACAATCTATTTCTATATCCTTAAACAAAATAAACTACCTCCAAATCAATATATCATATAATACATTATATCAAATTTAGTTGATTTAATTAATTAGTTACTTTTTCGTAACCACATTTGAAATTGTCAATTTATTTATCAAAAAAATTTGTTACAGTTTTGTTATATTGTATTTAATTTAAAGTTGTATAATTATATTAGACTTGATTTTATACATTAGAGGAGAGGATTATAAATTGGCTTATGCAAAAGGAAAACATAGCGTAAAAAAGCAACAAAAACTAAACAAGCACAAAATTAAACTTATTGCTTTACCCATAGTTTTATCATTAGGTATATTTGTAGGATATAAAGGGGTATCAAATGCATTTTCAAGCACAGTTGGATATGCAAGCCCACAAACTGTTGAGCTGTCTAAAGAACTGCTTGAATCAAAAGATCCTGTAATTCAGAAATTAATAAACTTAGCTCCTGTATACCCTAAAATTTATGACATACTAAAAGATCCAAGTGAGTATCCTCCTGAATTTTTAGCCATGGCATCTAAAAAGCCTGAAACAATAGATTTTGTCGCTGATTTTGTAGATCATAAAGGTGGACAAACTGAAGTATCAACACCTGTTGAAGGAAGTTATACAAAAGGCGAAATACCTTTATACATGCAATGGGATGAAAGATGGGGTTATGATAAATATGGTCCTGATTATTTCGCAATTAATGGTTGTGGTCCCACAGCCCTATCAATGGTTGCTGTAGGTCTTACTGGAAATGAAAACTTCAGTCCAAAATATATTGAAAACTTTAGTGCTAAAAATGGATATCTAGTAGATGGTGTCGGTACAGCTTGGTCATTAATGACTGATGGAGCTAAAAAACTAGGCCTTAAAGGCAAAGTTATACCTTTAAGTGCTTCAAGTATTATCTCAAACCTTGAAAAGGGAAATCCAGTTATAGCCACTATGGGTCCTGGACATTTTACAACAGAAGGCCACTATATAGTTTTAACTGGTGTTACTGATGACGGAAAGATAATAGTTAATGACTCTGATAGTAAAGAAAGAAGTAGCAAAACTTGGGATGTTGACGTATTTTTAAAAGAAGCTAAAAATGTATGGGCATTTAGCATTTAAATTTAATACTTATATTGATTTATATAAAAAGAAGCTAATTCAATTGAATTAGCTTCTTTTTATATAATTAATGAGTAAAACCATATTTTTTATTTTCTGCTTTTTTACCATGAACTAATATAGTTGCTTTATTTAAATCATCTATAGCTGTATTTAAGTCTCTTATAAATAATTCAGCCATATCATAGCTTAAATCTGCTCTACATACTATACGTTGTATTATAACTTTATCTAGATTAACAGGTAATGGATATGCTGGTATTTGCCATCCTTTCATTGCTAATCTATCTGCTAAAT
>NZ_JAWDJM010000044.1:0-1865 GCF_032465715.1 Paraclostridium sp. MRS3W1
CTCCTAATAACTCTGCAAATTTAGCTGCATGTTCTGCTTCTTCAAATGCTATTCTCTTATATGCTTCTGCTACCTCTGGGAATCCTTCTCTGTCTGCTTGACGGCTCATTGCTAAGTACATTCCTACTTCTGTACATTCACCTGTAAAGTTAGCTCTTAATCCTTCTATTATCTCTGGATCTACGCCTTGAGCTACTCCTATTCTATGCTCGTCTGCCCAAACCATTTCACCTTTCATTTCTTCAAACTTATCTGCTCCAACTTTACATACTGGACAGATTTCTGGTGCTGTTTCTCCTTCATGTATATATCCACATACTGTACAAACAAATTTTTTCATATTAAAATCCTCCCTTTAACCTTATATATATTAATTTAATTAGTTTCTAAATTGTTGTTAACTTGTTATAGTATATATATACCCGTCGACTTTCTTACTAAACATAAATTTAAAAATAAATCTTATAAAATTTAAAATTATCATAATTATTATAAAATTTTAACTAAAATAACTAATTTCGTTAAGTCTTACTTATATTTAATATACCAATCTATGTGTTTATTAAAACTTATTTAATTTGATTTATGCCAAATTAAATCTACTTCGCACTGAGTACATAGTGTATTTCTGAAAGTACATTATATATATTGTTAATAAACCTTTAATAAGTATAACTCAGTTAAGCATAAAAAAGCTACCTATAATATAGATAGCTTCAAATTTATTTTTCTAGTAATTCTTTATAAGGCCAACCTTTTTGACCCTTTTCTAATATAAACATTCTGTCTGATTTTATTCCTTTAGATTCTAAATAGTTTATTGTGTTCTTAGCTCCACTTCCACCACCTGGGCATACAACTATTATAGGATTATTATTTTCTTCTAACTTAGGTAAAACTGTGTCTATCTTAGCCTTTTCTTCATCCTTTTCTGCAGGATAAGCATAAGTAGGAATAGTACCTTCTATATGATGTTTATCATAATCTTCTTTAACTTGTATATCAACAAGTGTAATATCTTTTTTACTTTCTATTGCTTCTTTTAATTGATCTGCTGTATAGTAGTTATATTTTTTTTCACCTTTAGCAGATTCTTTATCTTTACTACCACACCCAACTAAAGATAACGTTATCACTAGAAGCATACTACATAATAATAAAATTTTCTTCATAATTCCCCTCCTGATTTGTTATACTATTAAATTTTAACATTATTAGACAATTCATTTCCAATAGTTTTTATCTATTTTGAAGTTAAAGTCAATAGTTTTTACCTATATTAACCATTTATTACTGCTTATCTTCTATTATCTCTTTATTTCATATCATAGCTACGTAATTCTCTTTTTATTTAACCCCATATCATACACTTATAATTCTTATTTATTTTTCACAACAAAAAATGGTTAAGGTTTAATTTGCAACGCAGTGGTCATTTTAAAGCATCTTCTCTTATCCTTTAACTCATACCGTACAAGCGTAATTCTTATTTATTTCACACAACAAAAAGTGGTTGATATTTAGTTTGCAGCGCAGTGGTCATTCAAAGCATCTTTTCTTATTATTTAACCCCATATCGTACACTTATAATTCTTATTTCTTTTACACAACAAAAAGTGGTTGATATTTAGTTTGCAGCGCAGTGGTCATTCAAAGCATCTTTTCTTATTATTTAATCCCATATCGTACAAGCGTAATCCTTCTTTATTTTACACAACAAAAAGTGGTTGATATTTAGTTTGCAGCGCAGTGGTCATTCAAAGCATCTTCTCAGCTTTATGACCCAAGCGCAAACTAAATATCAACCACTACATAAATCCACGTAAAATAAAAAAGATTACGCGGCTACGTCCTACTCTCCCAGG
>NZ_JAWDJM010000045.1:0-7482 GCF_032465715.1 Paraclostridium sp. MRS3W1
TAAAAAAGTTGTATATTTTTTTAACATTTAATGCAATCGATTGCACTGAATGGAGATAATACTTAAATTAAAAAGGAGATGAGTTTAAAATGAGTAGTAAAACAAAATTAATTTCATTTGACTTTTGGCAAAAGCTAGGTAAAGCTTTATTAGTGGTTATAGCGGTTATGCCAGCAGCAGGGCTTATGGTTTCTATAGGAAAACTTATAGGTATGTCATCTGATGCTCACTTAATAATGACAACAGCAAAAGTTGTGGAAGATATAGGTTGGGGAATAATTGGAAACCTACATATACTATTTGCTGTTGCAATAGGAGGATCTTGGGCAAAAGAAAGAGCAGGTGGAGCTTTTGCTGCTGTAATTGCATTTATATTGATAAATCGTATCACGGGAGTTGTACTTGGTGTAAATGCAGATATGCTTTTAGATCCACAAGCAACAGTAACTTCTTTAACAGGATCTACACTTTTAGTTAAAGATTATTTCACATCTATATTAGGTGCACCAGCACTTAACATGGGAGTATTTGTTGGTATAATATCAGGGTTTATGGGAGCTGTACTTTATAATAAATTCTATAACTTTGATAAACTTCCTAAGGCTTTAGCATTTTTTAATGGAAAACGTTTCGTTCCATTTGTTGTTATATTAGGTTCTGTAATAGCTGCAATTATATTATCTATAATTTGGCCATTTGCACAGGGAGCTTTAAATGCTTTTGGTATGTGGATTGCATCTTCTAAAGATACTGCTCCGGTTTTAGCGCCATTTGTATATGGAACACTTGAAAGATTATTACTACCATTTGGACTTCATCATATGATAACTGTTCCTATGAACTATACAGAACTTGGAGGTATATATCATATTGCAACAGGAGCAGCTGCAGGAACTACAGTTGCAGGGCAAGATCCATTATGGCTTGCATGGATAACTGATTTAATTAACTTTAAATCTGCAGGAGATATGGCATCGTATAAAGAGTTATTAACAAGTATAACACCAGCTCGTTTTAAAGCAGGTCAGGTTATATTATCAACTGCATCACTTGCAGGTATATCTTTAGCAATGTACAAAAACGTTGATAAAGATAAAGCTAAAAATTACAAACCTATATTTATATCTGCTATGCTAGCATGTTTCTTAACTGGGGTTACAGAGCCAATAGAATTTATGTTTATGTTTATATCACCAGTTTTATATATAGTTTATGCAATTCTTACAGGACTTGCATTTGCACTTGCCGATATAATTCACTTAAGAGTGCATGCTTTTGGATTTATAGAATTTTTAACTCGTACTCCAATGCTTGTTAAAGCAGGACTTACAATGGATTTAGTTAATTTCTTTATATCATGTGCTGTATTTTTCTTACTAAACTTTGGAATATTTAATTTCTTAATCAAGAAGTTTAATATTGCAACACCAGGACGTAAAGGAAACTATATAGAAGAAAGTAATGAAGAAGAGAGCAAAAAGACAGATACTAATAACATAGCTCAAGATGTATTATCAAGTAAAATAATCAACTTACTTGGAGGAGCTGATAATATAGAAGACGTAGATGCATGTATGACTAGATTAAGAGTAACTGTAAAAGATGTGAGCTTGGTTGGAAATGAAAAGGATTGGAAGGCACTTGGGGCATTAGGACTTATTGTCAAAGATAGAGGGGTCCAAGCGATATATGGACCAAAGGCTGATGTTTTAAAATCTAATATATTAGATATGTTAGGAGTGTAAAACAGTGAAGCTTTTAACATTGAATTGCCACTCTTGGCAAGAAGAAAATCAAATTGAAAAAATATCTTATATAGCTAAGGTCATAAATGAAAAAGAATATGACGCTATAGCTCTTCAAGAAGTAAGTCAATTAATATGTTCAGATATAGCTTATGATAATGTGAAAGCAAATAACTTTGCATTATTACTTCAAGATGAATTAAAAAAACTTGGAAATGAGAAGTATACACTCCATTGGGATGTTGCTCATATAGGTTATGATATATATGAAGAGGGGCTTTGTCTTATGACAAAGCTTCCTGTAGTTAAAAAGGATAGTTTTAACATATCTATAAGCGATGATATTAACTTTTGGAAAACTAGGAAAATAGTTAAGTTAAATGTGGTTTATAACAATTATGAAATTAGTTTATATTCGTGTCATTTAGGATGGTGGAATGACGAAGAAGAGCCATTCAAAGAACAGTTTGATAAACTTTTTATGCAAATTGAAAATGATAAATTTGCATTTGTGATGGGGGATTTTAATAATAATGCTAATGTAGAAAATGAAGGATATGATTATATTTGTGAAAAATTATTTGACACATATAATTTATCAAAAAATAAAGATTCAGGAATAACTGTAAAAGGAAAAATTGCAGGGTGGGATAAAAATAAAGAAAACTTAAGGATAGATTTAATTCTTTCAAATAAAGAAATCAAAGTAGAAAGTTCTAATGTTATTTTTAATGGAATAAATAAAAATGTGGTATCAGATCATTATGGGGTAGAGGTAGTTGTAAATATATAGTGTATGTAAGTGGATTTGTGGAGAATGTAGTTGTTTCCTTCACACAAGGTACAAAAAACGTACCTTAAGTGTTTCGTCAACAGCTACATTCTCCACAAATCATAGAAACGATGTAAGAGAATGGAAAGTTATGGAGGTTGATATATATGAAGAAAACTTGGTGGAAAGAAGCCGTAGCTTATCAAGTTTATCCTAGAAGTTTTAAAGATTCTAATGGAGATGGAATTGGAGATTTAAGAGGGATTATACAAAAGTTAGATTATATAAAAGATTTAGGAATAGATGTAATATGGGTTTCACCTTTTTATAAGTCTCCTAATGATGATAATGGATATGATATTAGTGATTATAGAGATATTATGGATGAATTTGGTAGTATGAAAGATTTTGATGAACTATTAGATGAAGTTCATAAAAGAGGAATGAAGTTAATTATAGATTTAGTAATAAACCATACTAGCGATGAACATCCTTGGTTTGTGGAATCTAGATCTTCTAAAGATAGTAAAAAGCGAGATTGGTATATATGGAAAGATGGAAAGGATAGTAAAGAACCAAATAACTGGGAAAGTATATTTGGAGGATCTGCATGGGTTAAAGATGATCTAACAGATCAATACTATTTACATCTTTTTACTAAAAAGCAGCCAGATTTAAACTGGAAAAATAAAGACATGAGATTAGCTATATATGACATGATGAACTGGTGGCTAGAAAAAGGTATAGATGGATTTAGAGTAGATGCGATTAGTCATATAAACAAAGAAAAAGGGCTTTTAGATATGCCAAATCCAGATAATTTAAAATATGTTTCATGTTTTGAAAAGCATATGAATGTAGATGGAATTCACAATTATTTAAAAGATATAAAAGAAAATACTTATGGAAATTATGATGTTATGACAGTTGGAGAAGCTAATGGAGTAACTCCTGAGGATGCTCATCTTTGGGTATCAGAAAAAGACGGTAAGTTTGATATGGTATTTCAGTTTGAGCATTTAGATTTATGGAATAGTGATATGGATAAGACTCTTGATTTAGTTGAATTTAAAAAAGTATTAAGCAAATGGCAAACAAACTTACATGGATTAGGATGGAACGCTTTATTCATAGAAAATCATGATATACCTAGGATTGTATCTATGTTAGGTAATGATAAAGAGTATTGGTATGAAAGTGCTACGTGTTTAGGGCTTATGTATTTTATGCAAGAGGGGACTCCTTTTATATATCAAGGTCAAGAAATAGGGATGACAAATGTAGAATTTAAAAATATTGAAGATTACAATGATGTAAAAACTAAAAATAACTATTATATAGGATTAGATTCAGGTAATAGTCATGAAGAGCTTATGAAACGAGCATGGAGGTTATCTAGAGATAACGCACGAACTCCTATGCAGTGGAACAGTAGCGATTTTGGAGGGTTTAGTAGTGTAACACCTTGGATAGGAATAAATCCAAACTATAAAAATATAAATGTTGAAAATCAAATAATAGATAAAAATTCTATATTAAACTTTTATAAAAGTATGATTAAAATTAGAAAAGAATATGAAGCTTTAATATATGGTGAGTATAAATTGATATTAGAAAATGATACAAAGATATATGCATATGAAAGAGTATTAGGTAATAGTAAATTTTTAGTAATTAGCAATATGTCTAATGATAATGTTTTATATAATTACGATGAAGTAAAATTAAATTACAGAAACTTAATTTTATCAAATATAGAAGTAAAAGAGCATGATATAATAAGTTCGTTGAATTTAAAACCTTGGGAATGTAGATTATATAAAATATAATAAGGGGTATTTATATGACTGAAAAAGAAAAAATGCTAAAAGGAGATGGATATATTGCATCTGATCCAGAGCTAGTAAAAGATAGACAACAAGCTAGGATATTAACAAGATTATATAATCAAACTATAGAGACTGATGATTATACAAAAAATGAAATTTTAAGAAAATTACTTGGATCTACAGGTGAAAATGTATATATAGAACCAAGTTTTAAATGCGATTATGGTTACAATATACATTTAGGTGAAAATTTTTATGCTAATTTTGATTGTATAATGTTAGATGTATGCGAAATTAAAATTGGTAAAAATGCTATGTTAGCTCCAAATGTTCAAATATACACAGCTTATCATCCGATAGATCCTAAATTAAGAATTTCAGGAATCGAATATGGATCTCCGGTAACAATAGGAGATAATGTATGGATAGGCGGGGGTGCTATAATAAATCCAGGTGTAACCATAGGTGATAATGTTGTTATAGGATCTGGTAGTGTTGTTACAAAAGATATACCATCTAATTGTGTAGCTGTAGGAAATCCGTGTAAAGTAATTAAAAATATTTAAATAAAAAATTCGCTTTGCTCATGTCGCTCAAATTTCATTTTTTACTTTCGCCAAAACATTTGTTAAGTATAATTTCCTTAAGCGTAAAAAATGGCTATCTTATGAGATAGCCATTTAATTTTTTATAACTGAATTAGAAACAGAAACTATAATATTAGATGTTATACAAGCTAACTCAGAAGGAGTTTCAATCATTCCATCTTCAAGCCATCTGGATATAATTCCAATATGCATGGATGTTGCTGTTTCAATTAAATATTTTAAAGGGATACAAAATGCATCTGGAGTTTTTATTACAGATATTTTTTTTATCAACTCTTCAATTAGGCTTTTAAATTTCAATTGAAAGTTTAAGTCACCATTTCCTCCTAATATAACTTTTACAAAGTCAGAGTTTTTACCTATACATTCATAAACGCAGCTTAAAAAAGGAATTATAGTAGTTGCATCTTGTATAGGGAAAGATTGAGGGTTAAATATTTTAAATGCATCAGCTAATACTTCTTTTATTTCGTTTAATATATCATTTTGACTTTGTTCTAATAAATCGTATTTATCCATGTAATGTAGGTAGAAAGTAGCTCTGTTGATATTAGCTTTGTCAGTAATATCTTTTATAGTAATTTTATCAAATGGTTTTTCTTTCATTAATGATGTTAAAGATTCTTTAATTACACTTCTAGTTTTTAAAATTCTTCTATCCATAATATCCTCCTAAACTAAATATAATCAACAAAATCATGAAATGTGTTTAATAATAAACACATCGAGAGTTTTTAATTATTGTTATATATTATGACTTAATTATAATTATAATATAAGGATTAATCAACACTGTGTCGATTAAAAGGAGGTTAACATGAGTATTGTTAAAGTAAAAAATATTACTAAGGAAGTTTCTAAAATTAAAATTCTTGATAATGTAAGTTTTGAAATTGAAGAGGGAGAAATATTAGGATTAATAGGACCATCTGGGTCTGGAAAGAGTACGTTTATAAAATCTATTATAGGTATGGAAAAAATTACTTCTGGAGAAGTATTCATATTAGGAAATAAAATACCAAATAGAAACATATTGCAAAGTATTGGATATATGGCTCAATCTGATGCTTTATATGAGGATTTGACTGGTAAAGAAAACTTAGAATTTTTTGCTAAAATATTTTCAATAAATAAGTATGAGATAAATAAAAGAATAGAGTATGTATCAAATTTAGTTAATATGCAAAATGATTTAAATAAAAAGGTTAAATATTATTCTGGAGGTATGAAAAGAAGGTTATCATTAGCTATATCATTAATACAGGACCCAAAGATTTTAATACTAGATGAACCTACTGTAGGAATTGATCCTAAACTTAGACTTAGTATTTGGAATGAGCTAAATAAATTAAAATTAAATGGGAAATCCATAATAATAACAACTCACGTAATGGATGAAGCTCAAAGATGTGATAAGTTAGCATTAATAAGAAACGGTAAAATTATAGCAAATGGAACACCTAGTAAATTAAAGGATGAATTTAAAGTAGGTACTATTGAGGATATATTCTTAAAAATAGGAGGTGAAATTTAATGAGGGTAAAAGCTATTATAATAAGAATAATAAAACAAACCATTCATGATAAAAGAACATTAGCACTTATGATGGTTGCACCTATGATTGTTATGACTTTAGTTTATTTTTTATTCAACTCTAATGAAGAAAATTTATTAAATGTAGGGGTTTATAATACATCATCAGAGTTTAATGAATCACTTAAGGATGTAGATCTTAATATAAAAGAATACAGTGATAAAAATAATATTAAAAATAAAATAACAAATCAAAATCTAGACGCTTTTATAGTTAAAAATAATAATGAATTAGAAATAACATATGAAAATAGTTCTCCAATAAATACAAAAGAAATTGAAGCAAAAGTACAATCAACTATACTAAAAGATGAATTTTTAAAGATTTCTTCAAAAGTTAATAAAAACATTGGAGAAAGTAATAATATATCGATAGACTCAAGTTATGTATATTCAAATGAAGACTTAACATATTTTGATACTTTAAGTCCTATACTTATTGGATTCTTTGTATTTTTCTTTGTGTTTTTAGTTTCAGGAATATCCTTATTAAAAGAAAGAACAACAGGTACACTAGATAGACTATTATCTACTCCTATAAAAAGAAGTGAAATTGTATTAGGATATTTAATTGGATATGGAATATTTGCTGTAATACAAACTATATTAATAGTTTTATTTTCTATTTATGTATTGAATATAACGATTGAAGGAAGTATATCATTGGTAGTTATAGTAAACATATTAATTGCTCTTGTAGCATTATCATTAGGACTTCTTTTATCTACATTTGCTAATTCAGAGTTTCAAATTATGCAGTTTATACCTATAATAATAGTTCCTCAAATATTTTTCACGGGGTTAATACCTATAGAAAGTATGAGTATATGGCTGCAAAATATAGCTAGAATAATGCCTCTATACTATGGAGCAAGTGCTCTGAGTGGTATATTTGTAAAAGGTTTTAATTTTTATAATATATATAATGATTGTAT
>NZ_JAWDJM010000046.1:0-6634 GCF_032465715.1 Paraclostridium sp. MRS3W1
TATTTAATGTGATTCAAGATGGATTTGAGTATAAGCAATTTTATAATTTAGATAGTAAAAAACTAGAAAAAGCTTTAAAACAAATTCAACGGGCAGAATTTCCGAGAAGTAATAAGTTTTTTTTGAAAATAATAAAATAGAAAAAATAATAAGTTTAGAGTTGCATACACTAAATACGAGCATTATGCTAAAATATAGCAGAGGTGATTGAATGGGAAAATATTTATCTATTGGTCAAATGGCTAAACTAAACAATATATCGGTTCAGACTCTTAGGCATTATGAAAAAGTTGAATTATTAAAACCTTCATACATAAATGAAACTACAGGATATAGGTATTATTCTATGAAAGATTTTAGTACTATAGATTTAATAAAACAATGTAAAGCTATGGGAATGCCACTAGAAGAAATAAAGGAAGTAACACATAACTACACATCTTTAGAATCAATTTTTAATATACTTGGAAATCAAAAACAAATAATTTATGAAAAATTAAAAGAATTAGATAATATCAAAAACAAAATTGAATCTCTTGAAAATAAGATAAAAATTTCACTAGATAAAGGGCTTAACACTGTATTTATTAAGGAGAATGAAGAAAGAACTTTTAAAACATATCATTGCAAAGATAGATATACTGATGAATTTGAAATTATTTTGAGAAAAGTATTATTAGAAGTAGAAAAAGATTATGAAAATGTAAATGCTGAAATTGCGTTTACAACTTCGTATAGCGACATGAAATTTAATCAGAATGTAGTTTATAAAAATGTAATGATAAACTTGGGTGAGAATAAAAATTTTATAGATGAAAAAATAATAAAAATACCCAAAGGGAAATACTTAACTATGTATTTTGATGATGCATATAAAGATTCAGGAAAATATTATGATGTAATTATGAAATACATAAAAGATAATAATATTGAAACTATAGGTGATTTTCATGAAATATATATAATGACTAGGGTTGGTATGGATGGAAAAGAAAAGTCGCTTGGACAAATCGAAATATTAATGAAATAAAAAAGCTGGTATCTATTAGGTTATCAGCTTTTTTGAGTTTATAGAAAATAATAGTTGTAAAAAATATATAAAATTAAATTTTATGAAAAAAAGTGTTTCAAAATACCCATAGGGGGTATATAATATTATTATAAACTATTAAATTTAAGGATGGTGAAAACCAATGAGTATAAATACAAATAAAAGTACTTATAAAATAACTGGGATGACTTGAGCAGCTTGTGCAAAAGCTGTTGAGAAAGCAGTTAAAAAAATTGATGGGGTAGAAAATCAGAATGTAAACATAGCAACAGAAAAACTGGATATAGAGTATGATCCGAATAAAGTTAAATTCACGGATTTAAAGGATGCAATAGAAAAAGCAGGGTATGGTATAAAAGAAGAGATGAAAAACACAGAACTGTTTGAAAAAATTGATATAAAAATAGAGGGAATGACATGTCAATCTTGTGTAAAGGCAGTTGAAAGAAGTATAAAAAAATTAGATGGAATAGAAACTGCAAATGTAAATATAGCAACAGATAAAGCAACAATAACTTATGATGGATCAAAAGTTAAATTATCTCAAATTAAGGGCGCAATAGAAAAAGCAGGCTATAAAGTTGTAGATGAAGCTAAGCAAATTGATATAAAAATAGAAGGGATGACATGCCAATCTTGTGCAAAAGCAGTTGAAAGAGGTATAAAAAAACTAGATGGTATTAAATCTGTAAATGTAAATATAGCAACAGATAAAGCAACAATACAGTATGATGGATCAAAAGTAAAGTTATCACAAATTAAGGGTGCAATAGAAAAATCAGGTTATAAAGTTGTAGAAAAAATTAAAGACAATAATATAGATGAAGATAAAATAAGAAAAGAAAAAGAAATAAAGGTTCTTAAAAATAAGCTTATAGTATCAATGATATTTGCAATTCCATTATTATATATAGCTATGGGACCGATGATGCCTAAACCATTTGGGCCATTACCTATCCCAGAATTTATAAACCCTATGCATAATTCACTAAACTATGCATTAGTTCAATTATTATTAGTAATACCTATAATCGGAGCAGGATACAAGTTTTATATAAATGGAACTAAAGCATTAATAACTAAAAGTCCAAATATGGATTCTTTAGTTGCAATAGGTACAGCTTCAGCTCTTATATACAGCATGTATACTACTATACAAATTGCTACAGGAAAAATTGGGCATGTAGGTGGACATGATCATCAATTATATTACGAAAGTGCTGGTATAATAATAGCACTAATATTACTTGGGAAATATCTAGAAACTAGATCTAAAGGAAAAACTTCAGAAGCTATAAAAACTCTTATGGGATTACAGCCAAAGACTGCTATAATAATTAAAAATTCACAGGAGTTAGAAATACCAATTGATGAAGTTGAAGAAGATGATATTATAGTAGTAAAACCAGGAAGTAAGATACCTGTAGATGGGATAGTAATTGAAGGACATACTTTAGTAGATGAATCTATGCTTACAGGAGAAAGTATGCCTGTTGAGAAAAAAGTTGGAGATAAGGTAACTGGAGCTAGTATAAATAAAAACGGTAATATAAAATTCAAAGCAGAAAAAGTAGGAAGTGATACTGCTCTTGCTCAGATTATAAAATTAGTTGAAGATGCACAAGGAAGCAAAGCGCCTATAGCAAAATTGGCTGATACTGTATCTGGTTATTTTGTGCCAACAGTTCTAGCAATAGCTACAATAAGTGCATTACTTTGGTTCTTTGTAGGTGGAAAAGATTTAGTATTTTCTCTAACTATTTTTATATCTATATTAGTTATAGCTTGCCCATGTGCATTAGGACTTGCAACTCCTACAGCTATAATGGTTGGAACAGGCAAAGGGGCAGAAAATGGTATATTAATAAAAGGTGGAGAAGCACTAGAATCTGCACATAAAATAAATACTATAATATTTGATAAAACAGGAACTATAACAGAAGGAAAACCTGTTGTAACGGATATTGTAACTACTGATATAGTTAGTGAAAAAGAACTTCTTCAATTTGCAGCAAGTGCAGAAAAAGGGTCAGAACATCCACTTGGAGAGGCTATAGTAAAAAAAGGCGAGGAAGAAAAATTAGAAAGTTTAAATGTAACTAATTTTAACTCTATAACAGGTCATGGTATAGAAGTAACAATAGATAAAAAGAATATATTCTTAGGAAATAAGAAACTTATGGATGATAAAAATATAAGTACAAGTGAGTTAGAGGAAATTTCGGATAAATTAGCAAGTGAAGGTAAAACTCCAATGTATATATCTATTGATAATAAACTAGCAGGTATAATAGCTGTTGCTGATATAGTTAAAGAAAACAGTAAAAAAGCAGTAGAAAGATTACATGAAATGGGAATTCAAGTTGCCATGGTTACTGGAGATAATAAAAAAACAGCAAATGCAATAGCAAATGAAGTTGGTATAGATATTGTTTTAGCCGAAGTATTACCAGAAGATAAAGCAAATGAAGTTAAAAAACTTCAAGAAAAAGGTAATTTTGTAGCAATGGTAGGTGATGGAATTAATGACGCTCCTGCATTAGCTAAGGCTGATATAGGTATTGCGATAGGAAGTGGAACTGATGTTGCAATTGAATCTGCAAACATTGTATTAATGAAAAGTGATCTTATGGATGTCCCTACAGCTATCAAATTAAGTAAAGAAACAATTAAAAACATTAAGCAAAATTTATTCTGGGCATTTGGATATAATACAATAGGTATACCTGTCGCAGCAGGAATCTTATATTTATTTGGAGGACCTTTATTAAATCCTATGATAGCAGCGGCTGCTATGAGTTTAAGTTCAGTATCTGTAGTTAGTAATGCATTAAGATTAAAAAACTTTAAAGCATATAAATAATAAAAAAGAATAGCCAAATTAGGCTATTCTTTTTACGTTTAAGTAAATTAAAATTTAATTATGAAAAATTTAGGGTAAAAGTATATATGTATATGATAATCATTGTATCCATACAATCAAAATAACAATTGTATGGGTACAATAATTATTGTATGTTTGAATACGTTTCTTTATAATAAAAGCATAAGAAATTGATTGTGGAGGGATATAATATGCATGAGGATACAAGGAAAACAGTACTTAAGGGCCTGATGATAGCTTTAGTTTGTATTGCTACTATGGCCATACAAATACCAATACCTGGGACTGAAGGATATGTTAATATTGGAGATAGTGTGATTTTTATTTCATCAATATTGTTTGGACCTATAACAGGTATGATAGCGGGGGGAATCGGTTCTGCTTTTGCTGACATACTAAGTGGATATGCTCATTGGGCAATATTTACTCTTATAATAAAAGGATTAGAAGGATATTTAGTTGGAATTATAATGAAAAATCATAATACAATTATAAAAAGTGTACTTTCAACAGGAATAGGAACTTTAACAATGGTAATAGGATATTTTATAGCTGGAATAGTATTAAAAGGTAGTGCTATAATTTCAGCAGCTTCTATACCTGCTAACTTAATACAAGGAATAGTAAGTATGGTAATAGCTATTCCACTTTCATATTCTTTAAGTAAAGTGAAATACGTTAAAATGTTTAAAGCTCATTCTTAGAATAAAAAATATACAAATTAAATAAAAAAGCAAGTGAATAAAGGCTAATATTCACTTGCTTTTTTTTTACACTTAATGAAATTATAATTACTGTAAAAAGTGTTTAAAATTTAACATAATTGATTTTCTCTATATTTACAAATTAGTACATAGATATTTGCAATTTTACATATTTATACAATTTTCATACAATAGATGTTGGGTTGAGAAGCTTATTCATAATGTAAAGGGAGGAAAAAATTATGGAAAATATAGACGATAATAGTCTGAATCAAAAAAAGGGAAGTGCGATAGCATTACTTCCTATAGGTGTATTTTTAATATTATTTTTAGGTAGTGGGATTTTAACTGGAGACTTTTATAAAATGCCAGCATTGACAGCATTTGTAATTGCAGCTGTAGTTGCATTTATAATTAATCCTAAAGAATCTTTAGATAATAAAATGGACGTTTTTTTAAAGAATGCAGGGGATAGCAATATTCTGATAATGATTGTTATATTTTTATTAGCAGGAGCTTTTGGTAGTGTAGCTAAAGCAATGGGAGGGGTAGACTCTACAGTAAACCTAAGCTTAGCGATTTTACCACCAAATTTATTAGTACCAGGTTTATTTTTAATGGTATGTTTTATATCTACATCAATGGGAACATCTGTTGGGACGGTGTCTGCACTAACACCTATTGCAATAGGAGTATCGCAAAAAACTGGAATACAATTAGAATTACTAGTAGCGATAATAGTTGGTGGATCTATGGTTGGAGATAGTTTATCGATGATATCAGATACAACTATAGCAGCGGCAAGTACACAAGGTTGTCAGATGAAAGATAAGGTAAAAATGAACTTCTTTGTTATACTTCCAGCAGCATTACTAAGTTTTATAATAATAGCTGTAATGACAGCAGGGACAGCAGCTTCAGCTGAAGCTGGACATTATGAAGTTATAAAAGTTGTACCGTATGTTGCAGTATTAGTTGGAGCTTTAGCTGGAGCAAATGTTTTTGTACTTCTTGCAGGAGGAGTTGTATTTGCAGGAGCTATAGGGATTTTTACAGGAACATTAGATATGTGGCAATTTATAGATGCTGTATCTAAAGGTATGGCTGGAATGCAAGAGTTATGTATATTAGTAGTTATAGTAGGTGGGGTAATAGGACTAATAAAACACAATGGTGGTATAGATTTCATATTAAATTTTGTAACAAGCAAGATAAAAAGCCCGACTGGAGCTAAGTTTGGAATAGCTTTAATTGCTAGTATAATAGATTTATGTACAGCAAATAACACTATAACTATAATAACAGCAGGACCATTAGCTAAGGACATTGGGAAAAAGTATGGTCTTGATCCAAGAAAACTTGCAAGTATATTAGATTTATTTTCATCATGTTGGCAAGGTATGATTCCTTATGGAGCTCAAATATTAACGGCTGTAGGAATTGCTGGAGTTTCATCTATAGGAGTTATTAAATTTTTATATTATCCAATACTTCTATTAATATTTGCAAGTATCTCTTTAGTAATAGAGTTTCCTAAATTAAGCCTTAAAAAAGAAGCTAACAAAGAAAGTAGAGCAAGTTAAATAAAAAAGGAATCTTTTTAAGATTCCTTTTTTATTTATTGTTTATTTTAAATTTCAAATTCTTTAGGTCTTATAAATTTCAAAACAAAGTTTTTACTATGACCAACTATCCATATACATAACAATGTTATAAAAAAGGCTATACCTAACTCAAATATATCTATCATAGAAAAACTCATTCTCATAAATATCATATAAGAAGTAATCATAAAAACTATGTAATTTATACTAAATAGTAAATCTACTAATTTTTCAGACCAACCGTCTAAATATAATTTTCTCGATTTAAAAAGCTTACAGCCCATATTTTTCATTTCTGAGAAAATAGAATAAAATGAATAAATTATTACTGAAACTAAAAAAACACTTATACTATATGGAATTTTGTATATAAAGCTTACTCCCCCTGAAC
>NZ_JAWDJM010000047.1:0-17681 GCF_032465715.1 Paraclostridium sp. MRS3W1
ATCTGAAATCAGATATATTATTATCTATAGTGATAAACTGAAGTATGCTATGTAAAGGAAGTTTTTTGCTCTCTATTCCCATTCCAAGTTGTTCAAAAGAATGCATAGCAGACATACTGTATGTTTTTAAAATCCCTTCTTCTAATTCATCTAAATGTTTGTATACATATACTTTCATATCATCTATAGACTTTAAAGATTCGATTTCATCACCACGTAAAACATGTTTGAAGATTTCGAAGCCTTCACCTTTAGCACCCCATAAGAAAATTCTAAAAGTAACTAAAGATCTTTCTAAATATAAACCACAACTAATTGAATTCATATGATTTATATCCTCATATAAATGCTGATTGAAATCTATAAAACCACTAGGCATTATTTCAAAAATTTTATCATCACTGTAATCTAAATCGCTTTTAGATAATTTTTCATGGAAATCTACATATCCATTACTTGATATTAGTACATCAGCAAATTTGCTTTCTTGTAAAAATACTTTCTCGCTAGTTAAAAATTCTTTTTTCATGACTTTCTCCTTTGTTGTTATAATTTACTATGATATTTTAACATATTAAAAAAATATTTCAAAATCAAATACTAAAATAGTGATTCAACATCATTTTCATCATAGCTAACCCAATCACTCATACTTCCTATATAAGTTTTAGCATTATAAGATAGTTCATCTAGCAAAGTATAATTTATACAGGCTTCTATGCAGGATCCGCAATAAGTTATAACTTCCTTGTTTTTTAAAATAGAAAAATTTTTATCAATGAAATTTAAATCTTTAATAAAACCATTGTCATCTATATTATTATGCCAAGGTATATTAATTGCGCTAGGTATATGACCAGGCTTCTTATAAAGTGGTTCTATTTCTCCAGTATATCTACTATTATCCCTGCAATCTACTAAAACTATGTTAGTATTTTTAATTGATTCTCGTACATAATTTATATCACATATCATACTTGTATCGGGTGATAAGTTAAAAGTTTTGGGCTGTAATAATGAAGGGATTTCATTTGTAATAGGAAGATTATTATCTTTCCATGCTTTGAAACCTCCATTTAGTATATATACATTTGTATATCCCATAGATTTTAACTGAATAAAAGCGCGTGGAGAACTATATAATTTTTCGTCGTAAACTACTATTGTAGAGTTTTGATTAATTCCAAATGAAGATAATTTGCTTTGTAAAATATTGTTGTCTGGAAGAGGTCTAGCTCCACCATGAATTTGAGGAGACCCACAAATATCTTTATTTATATCAAGAAAAAGAGCATTTGGAATATGGGATTCTTTGTAGGCAATATACCCTGCAAACTCATCGAATAAATCGAATCTACAATCTATTAAAAATAAAGAAGTAGGGTCTTTGAAATTAACTATAAATGAACAATCAACGAAATTTTTCATGAATACACCTCCGATATTTTTTATAATTTAATGATAACACTTAATTAGTAAAAAATGTAGTTGTTGAATTTGACTTGAATATTATTACCTAGTAGGAATAAGAAAAAATAAATAAAGGAAATACTAGAAAAAATCAGTATTTATATACAAATAAATAAAAGGAGGTATCTATGGATTATAATAACTCAATAAATATATTTGCAAACCCAACAATAGAAGTATATGATGAAAATTTAAATAATAAATATAATATATTTTCAGACAGGGGAGCATGGCATGGATATTATTTGCCGGATAACAAAGACTTATATGGGGGATTTCCAGGTCCATTAATAATAGCACAAGAATACCCAATAAACCTTTCTAAAAATATAAGTAAAATAATCATAGAAGATTTAAAAAAAGGAAAAGTATATGATTTATCTCTATCTAATAAAGTAGAGTTAAAGTATTATCCAGGAAAATTATATCAAAAGTATGATTTAAAAGAAATCACAATAGAATTAGAATTAGTATTTATATCGAGTAGAAGTTCTTTAATTAGGATAAATATAAAAAATAAAGAAAAAGATATAAAAAATCTAAAAATAGGATTTGAAGGAGAACTATTTAATAAGTATATAAATGTAGTAGATAAGAGAATAAGAGATTGTAATCAAAGTTTAGAAAAAAGTAATTATGGTGATAGAATTAAATTTAATAATTTATATGATCCAACATCTTATATTTCTAATGATGAAACTATATTTGAAATGAAAACCTCTACAGAAACAAATACTAAAATATATAATAATAATTATATATCATATTTAAACAAATGTTTTAAGCTTAAACCTTATGAAAAAATAGATGTATATTATACTCATTCATATAGTTTTACAAAAGTAGAGTATATAAAAGAATTGAAAATCGTTGATAAAGCTTTATTAAATCCCAAAATATATTTTGATGAAAATTCTAAAATGTGGAATACTTATCTAAATTCTATCGAAAGCAAAATAAATATTGATAAAATATATAAAAAAGTTGCTGTAAAATGTATAAACACATTAATAACAAATTACAAAAGTAGCGCAGGGGCGTTAAAGCATGGAGGAATATTTCCATCTACTTCATATCACTACTTTAATGGATTGTGGGCTTGGGACTCTTTTAAACAAGTTGTAGCTTTAAGTAAGTTTGATATTGATATAGCAAAAGAAAATATAAGAGCTATATTCGATTATCAGATTAAAGATAATGACCGATTAAGAAGTCAAGATAAAGGAGCTATTATTGATTGTATATTTTTTAATATGTCTAAAGAAAGAAATGGATTAGGTGTAAATTGGAATGAGCGAAACTCAAAACCACCTTTAGCAACATGGGCCGTTTATAAGATATATGAGGAATCTGAAGATTTAGACTTTCTAAAAGAAATGTATCCTAAATTAGTAGATTATCATAATTGGTGGTATAAAAATAGAGATTTTAATAAAAATGGAATAGCTGAATATGGGGCTATGGTAGATAAATGCAATATTTTAGATGAAGATATAATAATGTCAGCTGCTTGGGAAAGTGGGATGGATAATGCAGTTAGATTTGATAATGATAACTTGGATATAAAAGTTTATAAAAATATCACAAATGATATCATAACTGGGTATTCTCTTAATCAAGAGTCTGTCGACTTAAATTCCTTTTTATATAAAGAAAAGGTGCTTTTATCTAAAATTGCACAGAAATTAAATTACATTAAGGATAGTGAGAAATATGAAGAAGAAGCGAACTATGTAAAGAAATACACAAATAAGAATATGTATGACATTAAAACTGGATATTATTATGATTTGCAAATTAACCAGGATAAATATAAACTATTAGTGAATAGAGGCAAAGGAACAGAAGGATTTATACCTTTATGGGCAAATATATCAACCAAAGAACAAGCTAAAGCAGTTAGAAATAATGTAATGGATGAAAATAAATTTAATACATTTATGCCAATTCCTACGGCTAGCAAAGATAACCCAAAGTATGATCCTAATAGATACTGGAGAGGACCTGTATGGTTAGACCAAGCTTTATTTTTAATAGAAGGTCTTAGAAATTATGGATATTATGAAGATGCTAAGTTAATTGCATATAAACTATTTAACAATGCAAAAGGATTAACTGGGTCGGATCCAATAAGAGAAAACTACAATCCAGAAACAGGAGAGGGATTGCATGCTACTAACTTTAGTTGGTCTGCTGCTGCTTACTATTTAATATATACCGAAGTATTACAAATATTAAAGGAGATTTATATGAAGTTAAAAGATAAAGTACAATCTTTACCTGAAACACCAGGCGTATATTTTATGAAAGATAAAGATAAAAATATAATGTATGTAGGAAAATCAAAAGCTTTAAAAAATAGGGTATCTCAATACTTTTTACCATCATATAATCCATCAAAAAAAATTACAAGAATGATTAAATTTATAGATGACATAGAAATAATAGAAACTGATACGGAACTAGATGCATTGGTATTAGAATGTAAGCTTATAAAAAAACTACAACCTATGTACAATACCCTTTTAAAAAACGATAAAAAATATACGTATTTAAAAATAAGCATCAACGAAGATTACCCATGTGTGGAATGTGTTCCAGAGAATAATTGTGATGGATTATATTTTGGACCATATACATCAATTCAAAAACTAGAAAACATAGTAGAAGTTTTGAGCAAACACTTTAAATTAAGAACATGTAAAGGTAGTAATAAATTAAAAGGGTGTATAAATAGTGATTTAGGATTTTGCATGGCACCATGTAAAATTAAAAACAATAAAGAGTATAGTTATTCTATAAATAAATTGATAGATACGCTTAATGGCGTAAATTTAGACCTAATAAATGATTTAAATAAAAAAATAATAGAATCAGTGAATAAGTTGGATTTTGAAAGAGCGTCAAAGTACAAAGAAAACTTAGATTGTATAGAACTTATTTTAAGTAGAAGTGAAGTTATAAATTATATGAAATCAGAAAAGGTAATAATAACATCTATAGATATTGATTGTACTAGAAAAAAAGTGTATATAATTAAAGGAAAAGATATAATGTACTCAAAAGTAGTAAAAAAAGATTTTAATGACAAAAGTTTAAAAGAGCATTTCTACAAATATTTTGAAGAAAATTCTTATATTGAAAAAAATAAAAATTGTATAGAAAAAGAAGATTTAGACATGGCTAGTACAATATATAATTACTTAAAAAGTAAATCCAAACTAGATTTTATTTAGACACTTTGGTATAATGAAATAGTTTCAGTATGATTTTTAAAAAAATAGATTATCGAAACTATTTTATGGGTATAAATTAAATATTTAAAAATATAATAAAAAATACTATATAGCCCTCTTTAAAAATAAGTATAAATCAACTAATTTTAAAGAGGGTGTTTTAGATAATAATATCTTATAAAGGAGACGCTATGCAAAGAATAGAATTATTAGCACCAGCAGGTGATTTAGAAAGATTAAAAACAGCATTTATATATGGAGCGGATGCCGTTTATATAGGTGGTGAAATATTTGGAATGAGATCTGCTGCTAAGAACTTCAATAAAGAAGATATGGCAGAAGGTGTTAAATTTGCGCATGAAAGAGGCAAGCAAGTATTTGTTACTGTAAATATAATACCTAGGAATGAAGAGTTTGAACAGTTAGAAGCTTACTTAAAAGAACTTGAAGAAATAGGTGTAGATGCAGTTATAGTAAGTGATCCAGGAGTATTTAGCGTAGTAAAAAAAGTTGTGCCAAATATGGAAATACATATAAGTACTCAAGCTAGTACAACTAATGCTGCATCAGCTACATTTTGGTATAATCAAGGAGCAAAAAGGGTTGTTATGGCAAGAGAGTTATCTTTTGAAGAAATAAAAGAGATAAGAGACAACTCTCCAGAAGGTATGGATATAGAAGCATTTATACATGGCGCTATGTGCATGTCTTATTCAGGAAAATGTGTAATAAGTAACTATACAACAGGTAGAGATGCTAATAGAGGAGCTTGTGCACAATCTTGTAGATGGAAGTACACATTGGTTGAGGAACAAGAAAATGGAGACTATGAAAAAGTTTTAGATGACGTAGATGCAGAATTTTTCTTTAATACAAAAGATATGTGTATGATAAACTATATTCCACAAATTATAGAAAGTGGAATAAATAGTTTTAAAATAGAGGGAAGAATGAAGACTGCATATTATGTAGCAACTACTGTTAGGGCTTATAGAATGGCTATAGATGAGTATATAAAAAATCCTGAAAATTGGAAGTTTAATCCGATGTGGTTAGAAGAACTTAAAAAAGGAAGCCATAGACATTTTAGTGAAGGATTCTATTTAGGGAAAACATCTACTAGAGATCAAAACTATGAATCTGCATCGTATGTAAGAAACTATGATTTTATAGGTGTAGTTAGAGGACATGAAGAAGAAAGTGGACTAGTTATAGTTGAACAAAGAAATAGAATGTTTGTAGGAGATGAAATAGAAATAATAGGACCATATAAAGAAACTATGTATGGCAAAATTTTAGAAATGTACAATGAAGAAAATGAGCCGATTGAATCTGCTCCACATGCAAAACAAATAGTAAAAATGAAATTAGACATACCGGTTGAAGAACATTATATGTTAAGAAAGCCAATAACAACTATAAATGTATTATAATAATAAAAAACCAGAAGTTATATTTAGCTTCTGGTTTTTTATTATTATAATACATAAACGTATTGAAAAATAAAAAAATTAATAATAATATAAATATATACAAACCTAAGGGGGCAATAAATTATGAGTATAGCAATTATGAAAAATAATCAATCGGTAACTTTAAGAGAATCCACAATTGAAGATGCACAAAGTATTATAAAATTTTATAATACTGTAGGAGCTGAAACTACATATTTATCATTTGGAGGAGATGAATACAATGTAAGTTTAGAACAGCAAGAAGCTATGATTGAATCAACTAATTCATCTGATAATAACTTTATGATACTTGCTTTAGTCGATGATAAAATAATAGGAATAGGAACGATATCATCAAATCAAAAGAAAAAAGGTAAGCATGTAGGGATACTAGGTATAGTAATTACTGAAAAATATTGTGATTTAGGACTTGGAAAAATAATGATGGATTGTTTAATAGACTGGTGTAGAGATAATAAAATAACTACAAAGATATCACTTTCAGTAAGA
The DNA here is from genome assembly GCF_032465715.1 of Paraclostridium sp. MRS3W1. Taxonomy (NCBI): domain Bacteria; kingdom Bacillati; phylum Bacillota; class Clostridia; order Peptostreptococcales; family Peptostreptococcaceae; genus Paraclostridium; species Paraclostridium sp. MRS3W1. Next base: position 6,671 of record NZ_JAWDJM010000047.1, read on the forward strand.
GAAGATAATCCAAGAGCTATAGCTCTGTATAAAAAATGTGGATTTGAAGTAGAAGGTATATTAAAAAATGAAACTTATATAGATGGAGAATTCTTTAATATAGTTTGTATGGGTATGATTTTGTAATTTGAATTAATTAAATAAATTAAGTAATATAAATAGCCCCCCTCCTATATATTAGTACTATAGTTCTAATATATAGGAGGGGGTTAAAATTACTAAAAACATAAAAGAGATAGTTTTGTTATCTGGGGCATTTTTATCGGTATGTATAGGGTCCGGTTTTGCTACAGGTCAAGAAATTCTACAGTTTTTTTCATCTCAAGGGAGTAAGAGCATATTATCAGGAATTGTATGCATGATTATCATGATGTATTGTGGATCAAAGTTATTTATAATAGGAAAATCAAAAAAATTAAAATATAGTAATGATATATTTTTATATTTGTTTGGCGAGAAATTAGGCCGTGTATTTAAAATAATAATACCAGTATTTTCACTTTGCAGCTTTATAGTTATGGTTGCAGGAGCAGGAGCTGCTATGAATCAATACTATGGAATAGACAAAAATCTAGGCGGATTATTACTTGCAATTATAACTATGATATCTGTTATATTAGGTATGAACAAAGTAATAGATATATTAGGGAGTATAGGTCCAATAATTGCAATAGTTGCAATAGCTGTAAGCTTAAAAACTATAAATATAAACTATGAAAATTTATATAACATAGATTATATAGTGAATAACTTAGAAATGACAAAAGCTATTGATAGTTGGCCTATAGCAGCTTTTGTATATAGTGGACTTAATATAATCTTTGCAACACCATTTCTAGTAGGAGCAGGAAAAACTGTACATAATATAAAGAACTGTAAATATGCAGGTATTATAGGTGGGTTAATACTTATATTATCTGCTATGTTTATAAATATAGCTCTTTTATCAGATATTCAAAATACATATAATCAAGAAATTCCAACTTTATATATGGCAAAACAGATATCGCCACTAGTTGGAAGTGTTTTTTCTGTAATACTTATAGCTGGTATATATACGACAGCAGCTCCACTTCTTTGGAATGTATGTAGCAGTTGTTATTTAGAAAAATCAAAAGGTTTTAATATAATGGCCGTACTTTGTACTATACTAGGGATAATGGGAGGTATGCTTCCTTTTTCATATCTTGTAAGTTTTATGTACCCTATATCAGGGACTATAGGAGTTTTAATAATTATATCTTTAATTTTTAGAAAGTGTTAACACTTTCTTTTTTTATTTTTAATATAAAATTACAAAATATAAATAAATATATAATGTTTAGTTTAAATATGGAAGAGTTTGAAAAATTATGTTAATATTTAAACTAAAGGGGGTGGAGAAAATAGATATTGTCGATTTGATTTTCATGGGGATACCGGAGGGATTTGTATTTTTTACATCCTTAAGTTTAATATTAGAAAAAAAGATGAAAAAAATACAAATATTTTATATGACATTTATATATTGTATTTTATGCTATTTTATAAAAAATAATTTGCCAAATGGTATAAGTACAATTATTTTGTTTGGAATAATAATTATAATTATGCAGATTTTTTCAAAAGTAAAATTTATAAGGTGTGTAGTAGCTACTATAATCACCGCATCAACATTGTTTTGCTTAGAGATAATATCTGTAACATTTATAAACATTATAGGGGTTAATTTAGACTATGTTTTAAATAAGCAGATTTTAAAAATTTTAATATATTATATACCTATATCTATTATGTTTATGCTTATAAATATGTTTAAGTATCAAAAATTTATCAAGGAAATTGATAGAACTAGCAAAGCGTATAAAAGTAAAAAAATAGAAGGACTAATATTTTATATAAGTACTTGTATAATTACAGTTGTTGGAATCGTTGTATTTATTGTGTATGAAAATAAAAATTTGGAGTATGAGATTTCACAATTTTTAATGTTGTTTTTAATGTCAGGATTTGTTTTAATTCTTTCAGGAATGTTATTAGTACTCATAAATTATAATAAAAGAAAAGCTTTAAATGAAATCCAACAAAATCTTATGCAAAATAACTTAAAACAAATGGAAGATACTGTTGATGCATTAAGAATGCAAAGGCATGATTATATGAATCACTTACAGGTTATATTAATGCAAGTATCAAGTGGAAAAAATGAAGATGCTAGAAAATACATACTTGGATTATCGGAAGATGCAAGTAGTGGATTAAGTTGTTTTTGTACAGGAAGTTCATATATGGATGCAATTTTAAATACTAAAAAGAGAAGAGCTTTAAGATATGATATACAATTAACTGCTTGTATAGATAGTATATTAGAAGATATTGAACTATCAGATTCAGAACTTAGTTCAGTGATTTTAAATATAATAGATAATGCTATAGATGAATTAAAGAAATACGATAAGGAATATAAATATATCCATGTTGATATATATAGTGATGTAGATTATCATAATATTTCTATAAAAAACAATGGAAGTAAGATCAAAGATGTGAAAAAAATATTTGAACTTGGATACTCATCAAAAGGTAAAAATAGAGGATTTGGATTGTACTCAATTAAAAAATTATTAGAATCTCACAAATGTAATATTGAGGTCTATAGTGATGATATGGAAACTGAATTTAGTATTCAAATACCTATAATGCAAAGAGCGTAAAACGCTCTTTTTTTGTGATTAATTTTATTTTAAACAAATTTATAAATTCAACATACTCTAGTATAGGAGCTATTATGTGGGAGGGTTTATATGGATAATAACATTGAATGTAAAATTAATAATTCTTGTGTAGGGGAATACCTACTAAAAAAAGAAACAGAGTTTTTAAAATATGAAATTACTTATCCTAAGATTTTAATTTATCCTAAATATATTTATCACAATGATTACAATAAGGAAATAATCCAAAGTATAAATACAATAATTTATAATGATATAATTAAATTTAAAAATAATTTAGAAAAAGAATCACTGAACTATAAGGAAATTTATGAAAAAGGAGATGTTAAATTTAAATATGAAGGCTATTCAAACTTTGATGTAACTTATGATAAAAATAATTTGATAAGCATACCTGTTGAGTTTTACGAGTTTACTGGCGGAGCACATGGTATGACTTACTTGGAATCTTACAATTATGATTTAGATACAGGTGAGAAAGTTTTATTAAATGATTTATTTAAGAAAGGTGTAGATTATAAAAAAATTATCAATGCTTATATACAAAGTTATATTGAAAAAAACAAAGAACTATTTTTTGAAGGAAATGAAGGATTTAAAGGTATAAAAGATAATCAAGAATTTTATATGACTGATGATAACTTAGTAGTATATTTTGAAATTTATGAGATAGCTCCATATTATGTTTCAATTCCTAAATTTAATATTCCTTTAAAAGAAATTGAACAATATTTAAACCTTAAATATATATGCATACAATAAAATAAAAAAAGTAACACTAATCATAATTATATAAAAAGGAGTAGTTTTATGTTTAGTGTTGCACCAATTGAATATGTAGGGTATTTAGCTTCTGTATTTATAGTAATTTCACTAATGATGACATCTATAGTGCAACTTAGAGTTATAAACTCTATAGGATGTATTTTATTTGTCATATATGGTGTAAGTGTAAATGCATATCCAGTGGCTATATCAAATTTTCTTATTGTGCTTATTAATTTTTACAATTTATATAAGTTATCTAGGAAAAACAATTGATAAAATAAAATGACTTATAATTTTAAATTATAGGTCATTTTGTTTTGAAATTATAAAATACAAATAGAAACAAAAATATATTCATTTCATATATTAGAAATAGAACTTATTATAAAAAATATGTAGGGGGTTTTAGTGTGAATGACAATAATATACACTTGATGTATTTTAAGTATTTATATAAAAAGGGATTTATAAGTAAAACTACTTATGAAAAAGCAAAAAGGGATTTAAATGACAAGAGAAATAAATTAGTAACTATAAAGTCAACTTTTAATGAAAATTATGTATCTGTAAATGGAGAAGATGATAGGTTGATAGCTAATAAGGAAGATAGCCAATTATCAGATAGGTTTATTTTACAAGATATAGATAATGGTAATGTTTTAATTCAAACTCAAGAAGGTTACTATATTAAAATAGATTCTACAAATGATTTTTTATTTGCATCGGTTCAAGAAAAGGAAAATGCAACAATATTTACTTTAATGCCTATAAATGATAAAGAAGTAGCATTAAAATCAGATGGTGGATACTATGTAAAAGTAGAAACTAATGGATATTTAGTAGCTAACGATTTAATTCAAAACGAAAGAACGTCTTTTAAAATCAAAGAAGTAACTAAAATAGAGTACACTGATATAGTAATGATTTCTGTATCAGAAGAAAGGTTTGTTACCGCAATAGATGGTGGTGGATCATACTTATCGGCAACTGAGTTCAATCAAACTGCTAATGAGGAATTTAATATTTTACAATTTTTAGATGGTAATACTATTATACAAACCCAAAAAGGATATTATGTAAGGATAGGAGAAGGAGGCTTATTAATAGCTGATACGAAAAAAATGGAAGAAGCTTCATTATTTAGAGGAGAAAATACAGGGGATCTTTCTAAAGTCTTAAAAACGATAGATGGAAATATTGTAAGAGTTAGGGATACAGACAAATACTTAGTTGCAGATTCAAAAGAAATAACCGAAAGTAGTAAATTCAATATTTATAAATCTGTTAGACCTGGCAATTAGATAAATTTTAGAATTATTCATATTAAGTTCATATTAAATTCATAAAAGTGCATTATTATTTAAATATAGGATATACCTCCCAAATAAGTAATAATACAACCCTAAAAACAAAAACATTAACCCTAAAAAAAAATAGATGCATTATGCATCTATTTTTTTTAGGGTTAAAATTGTATGGGTACAAATGGCGAAAACTTTAAAATTTTACAAAAATTGTATCCTTATTATCTTTTATAATATACAATCAAAACATAGACTTAAATCAAAAGGGGGATGTTTTGATTATGAATAATAAAATAGTATATACACCAGGGCCTACTAACATAAGAGAAAATGTAAGACAAGCTAGATCTAAAAAAACTACAAATCCAGATATTGATTTAGAATTTGTTGAATTTTATAAAGAGACTTGCGACACTATAGCTAATATTATAAAAACAAAAAATGATGTGTACTTATTATGTGGAGAAGGAATACTTGGACTTGAAGCAGCATGCGCTTCTTTAATTGAAAAAGGAGATAGAGTACTAGTTATAGATAATGGGATATTTGGTAATGGGTTTAAAGATTTCGTTAGTATGTACGGTGGAGAGGCGGTTCTTTTTAGACAAGATCATAGAAACAGTATAAATACAGATGAACTTGAAAAATTTTTAGAATACGATAATGATTTTAAATTTGCAACAATAGTACATTGTGATACTCCAACCGGTGTTTTGAATGATTTGAGCACAATATGTCCACTTCTTAAAAAACATAATATACTTACAGTTGTAGATTCCGTAGCAGCGATGTTTGGAGAAAAGCTTTTAGTTGATGAATGGGAAATAGATATTATTCTTGGTGGATCACAAAAAGCTTTGTCTGCTCAACCAGGGTTAACGATAGTAAGTTTGAGTGAAGAAGCTAAAAAATCTATAAAAAATAGAAAAACAAATATAATTGGATTTTATTGTAACTTAAGTATATGGGATAATTATTATGAAAATAAATATTTTCCATATACAATGCCTATAAGTGATATATTAAGTTTAAGAAAAGCTGTGGATAATATAATTGAAGATGAGCTTGAAAATGTTATAACTAGGCATGAAAAAATATCTAAAGCAACTCGAAGAGCATTATCAGAATACGGGTTAAAATTGTTTCTTGAGTCAGGATTTTCTAACACTGTAACAGCTATAGAAATACCAAAAGAAATAGGGGCACTAAATCTGGTGAATTATATTTTAAATACATATAACGTAGTCATAGGAACTTCATTAGGGAAATATAAAAATTCTTTATTGAGATTGGGGCATATGGGTGAAAATGCAAGGCTAGAAAATATAATATATATATTAAATATTTTAGATAAAAGCTTAGCCGATTTAGGATTTAAAGGAAACGGATGTTTGGTAAATTTATTTAATAAATACTATGAATAAAAGGAGAATTTGGATGCAATCTGTAACTACTAAAAATAAACAAAAATTCACAACAAAAGATATAGTTGAAACATCTTTACTTATAGCTTTAGTATTTATAGCAACTAGGTTTATTAACATAAGGCTTCCTATAGCATCAAATGGAGGATTAGTACATTTAGGTAATACTATGCTATTTATATCAGCAATAGTATTTGGAAATAAAAAGGGGGCATGTGCAGGAGCATTTGGAATGGCTTTATTTGACTTATTGTCAGAATGGGCTATATGGGCACCATTTACATTTATTATACGAGGAGTAATGGGATATATAATTGGGAGTATAGCATGGTCTAAAAACAAGCAAGGTAATAGCGTAATAACAAATATAATAGCAATAAGCATTTCTGGAGTGTGGATGGTAATAGGATACTATATAACAGAATACATATTATATGGGAATTACATTCAACCGATAGGGTCTATACCAGGAAATATAACTCAGATAGTTGTTGGAATGGTAATTGGAATTCCTATATCTAAAGTTTTAAAAAGATATATTAAATAGTAATAAAAAGATTATATCGAAATGATATAGTCTTTTTTTAGTTATATTAAAATTGTAAGATATACCAATAAATGGTATAATTTTAGTAAAGTAGGAAATCGATATTAAAGTTGTTGTTATAAGGGAGAAGTGGTACATTGGATTTAAAAAAATCGTATAAATTTAATGGTAATAATATAGGGTGTTTATTAATACATGGGTTTACAAGCACACCAGCAGAAATGTATCCTTTAGCTAAAGTTTTAAACGATAGAGGTTATACAGTAAATTCTATTCTTTTAAGTGGTCATGGCACAACTCATGATGAATTACTAAAAGTATCTTATATAGATTGGTACAATGATGTTGAAAGTGCATATGAAGAATTGTTATTTGAATGTGAAAAAGTAATTGTAATTGGACATTCTATGGGAGGACTTTTAGCACTTATTTTAGCATCTAATTATCATATTGATAAATTAATATTATTAGCATGTGCTATTAAGCCTAATAATAGATTAGTCAAATATACAGGGGTATTAAAATATTTTAAAAAATATACTGGTTGGGATACATCTAATTCAAAAAGACCTGATGATTGTGATAAATATAGATTGCATTATAATGTTTTTCCATTACATGCAGTTCATCAATTGCATCTTGCATCAAGAGCAGCGAGTAGTTGCTTAAGAAATATAGATTCAGATACATTGATTCTTCAAGACAAAAACGATTCTCAAGTTAAGAAAGAGGGTGCATATGCATTATATAATGGTATACATAGTAACTATAAAAAATTATACTGGATTGATGATGCAACCCATAGTCTAACCTTAGGCCCTAAAAAAGAAGAAGTTTTTAATCGGATAATAGATTTTATAGAAATTAAAAATGATGAAATTTTTAACATATAAAAAATAGTACTATGCTAAAGTTACTTTTAGCATAGTACTATTTTTTTATTTTAATGAAATTAATTTGATAAAATTTAAATTAAAAATTTAATTTTATCAAATTATAATTTTAAATATGATATAATAAAAAGATGTTCAAAAAATGAGAGGTGAGAAAATTGCAACTTAAAGAATTAATAGACATGGTAAGAGAAAGTACACAAAAATCGATGTGGGCGAGGGGATATACTTATTATAAAAAAGGAATTGTAGATCAAGTTACACCTCAAACAAAAAATGGAGTTTTAACAATTGATGGAATAATAGGTGCAGATTTCTCAAATGAAATACATTATACGACACTTGAAATAGATTTGAAGAAAAAAGAAATTATAAGTGCAAGATGTAATTGTATAGACTTTGTAAATAATGAAAATGAAAATAAGAATTTTATATGCAAACACAATATAGCTGCTTTTCTTGTTTATATAGATATGTTACAAAGAAAAATAAAACAACAAAAAATAGATAGAAAGAAAAAAGAAGAAGAACTAGATCCATCAACTCAAATTATAAAAATAGCAAATGAAAAATTATCACAAAATAGAAAAGTAAATTTGGAAATGACTTTAACAAAGCAAAATTCTAACATAGGAAATTACTACCAAGTAAGTTTCAAAATAGGAATAGATAAGATGTATGTATTAAAAAGCATTCCTGAATTTATATACTCTAGAAGAGAACGTATATCTATAAAATATGGTAAAGACTTTGAGTATAATCCTGTTTCTGATTATTTTTCTATAGAGGATGAGTCTATTATAAACTTTGTAGAAGAATATATAAATATAGATCAAACTTTATACAAAGATTCTAAAGTAGATATAAGTCTTATAGATGGAAAATACTTAAATATATTGGAAAGTGGATTAAAAAACTTTTTGAGAAATATAAGAAATAAAGAAATAATATTTAATTATGATGATAAAGTATATAAAACATATATAAAAAATAATGACATAGATATATCTTTTCATATAAATGAAGATGGTAATAAGCTTGTACTAAGCTCTAATAGTAAAGATATATCACTTTTAAATGCTAAAGGTGATGTCGTATTGTTAGACAGTGAAATATATCTTATATCAGACAAGCAATGTTATAATTATGTTCCATTTCATAATTTATTTACTAAAAATGGTAGTATAACATTTAAGAAAGATGTTGCAGATAGCCTATTCAATGGAGTACTTCCTGTACTAAAAAGAGCTTCTAAGAATATATCTTTTGATGAAAGTTTAGAAAGTCAAATACGTAATAATTTAGATGTTAAATTTTACTTCGATAAAATGAAAAATAATATTTCTTGTTTTATAGATTATGTATATACTGATGAAACTGAAAATAAGAAAAACGGATATGTTATTAGAAACTTTAAAAAAGAAAATGAAATAGAGGATACTGTATGTTCTTATGGATTTGAAAGATCTGGAGATAAATTATTGTGTAAGTTATCACCAGATGAATTATACGAATTTTTTAAAGAAAAGATTTTTGATTTAAATAATATTGGTGAAATTTATTATTCAGATAAATTGAAAAAAGTAAAAGTGTATAAAGGTAGTGATATAAAAGCTAACTTTAACTTAAATAAACAAAATTACTTAGAATTTACATTTAATATAGATGATATAGAAAAACATGAAATAGAAAATATACTAGAAGCATTAAGAAATAAACGTAAATATTATAAGTTAGGAAATGGAAGCTATATAAATCTTGAAGAAGATCAAATGGTTAAATTTCTTGAATTAGTGGATGATATAAAGGATAGGCACATTTCCACAGATAGTGATGAATTAATAGATGAAGATAGTAATGAGGTTTCATATAGCTTAGGAAGTGCAAGTTCTATATACTTGAAAAATCTAATAGATGAAAATGAAATTTCTTTTATCAGTGGAATGGATAAAATAGATGAGATATCAACCAGTTTTGAAACTATAAATAATATGGACGTTTTAGTGCCTAAAGAGTTAAATGCAAGTCTTAGAGAATATCAAATTCAAGGATTTAAATGGTTTAAAACTTTAAGTCATTTACAATTTGGAGGAATACTAGCAGATGAAATGGGATTAGGTAAAACTATACAGACTATAGCTTTTTTACTTTCACAAAAAAATAAAAAAAGCATTGTAGTTGCACCTACATCACTTATATATAACTGGAAAAATGAATTTGAAACTTTTGCACCAAATTTAAATATATTGGTTTTACATGGTAGCAAATCAGAGCGTAAAGAAATGTTGAAGAATATAGATGAAAATGATGTTATATTGACAACGTACACTATTTTAAAGAATGATTTTAGTGAATTAGAAAATATAGAGTTTGATTACTGTATAATAGATGAAGCTCAGAATATAAAAAATCCATATTCTCAAAATTCTGAAGCTGTAAAACAAGTAAAAGCTTCTGTTAGATTTGCGCTTACAGGAACTCCGATTGAAAATAATTTATTAGAATTGTGGTCTATATTTGATTTTATTATGCCTGGATATTTATATTCTAAAAATAAATTCCAAGAGAAGTTTTTAAAAACTACTGATAATATAGTAGAGCTTAAAAAGCAAATACAGCCATTTATGTTAAGAAGACTAAAGAAGGAAGTTTTATCTCAACTTCCTGATAAAATTGAAACTAATTTCTTTGTTGAGATGACAGAAGATCAAAAGAAAGTATATAAAACATATGTAGATGATATAAAAGAGAAAATGAAAGATGCAGATTTTAATAAAGATAAGATAACTATCTTATCATACCTAACAACACTAAGACAACTTTGCTTAGATCCATCTATAAAAATAGATAATTACAATGGGGAAAGTGGTAAAATTAATGTTTTAAATGAAATAGTTAGTGAGAATATTGAAAATAATCACAAAATATTAATTTTTTCTCAATTTACATCTGTATTAAAGAATATAGGAAAAGAGCTTGAAAATGAAAATATAAATTATTTTTATTTAGATGGTCAAACTAATCCGAAACAACGTGTTGAATTAGTTGATGAATTTAATAAGAGTGAAGATGTAAGAGTATTCTTAATATCATTAAAAGCAGGAGGAACAGGATTGAATCTTACGTCTGCAGATGTAGTTATACATTTTGATCCTTGGTGGAATCCAGCTATAGAGAGTCAGGCAACAGATAGAGCTCATAGATACGGTCAAAAAAATGTTGTTGAAGTTATAAAACTTATTTCTAAAGGAAGTATTGAGGAAAACATAATAAAACTACAAGAAGATAAGAAAGAGCTTATACAAAAGATTATAAGTGAAGACTTAAAAAATGAGAGTTTTATAAAGATGTTATCTAAGGA
>NZ_JAWDJM010000048.1:0-13969 GCF_032465715.1 Paraclostridium sp. MRS3W1
GATTAACAGAAGTTAGAAAAAGTGGAGAATTAGAATACTTAAGACCAGATGGAAAAACTCAAGTTACTGTTGAATACGATGGAAATAAAGCAGTTAGAGTTCATACAGTATTAATATCTACTCAACATAGTGAAGACATAGGTAACGAAACTATAAGAAGAGATTTAATAGAAAAAGTTATAAAAGTTGTTATACCAGAAGTACTTTTAGACGAAGAAACTAAAATATATATAAATCCAACAGGAAGATTTGTTATAGGAGGACCTCAAGGAGATACAGGTCTTACTGGAAGAAAAATAATAATAGATACTTACGGTGGATATTCAAGACATGGAGGAGGAGCTTTCTCAGGAAAAGATCCTACAAAAGTTGATAGATCAGCTGCATATGCTGCAAGATACGTTGCAAAAAATATAGTAGCAGCAGGACTTGCAGACAAATGTGAAATAGAGTTAGCCTACGCTATAGGTGTTGCTAGACCATTATCTGTATTTATAGATACATTTGGAACTGGAAAAGTTAGTGAAGAAGTACTTGTTGAATTAGTTAACAAGAACTTTGACTTAAGACCAGGAGCAATAATAAGAGACTTAGACTTAAGAAAGCCTATGTATAAAAATGTTGCAGCTTATGGACACTTTGGTAGAACTGATTTAGATTTACCATGGGAAAGAACTGATAAAGCTGAAACTTTAAGAGAACAAGCAAATATATAGTTAGCTAGTATAGCTCATGACTATATATAACATTTCTGCACTAAAGCTTAAAATGCGCAGCTTTAACGTTTAGTCATGTTATATATAGTCCATTCGCTATTTCTATGTGTTATGAAAGGGTATCGATAAATTCGATACCCTTTTTTATTGTAGCGTAGTGTGTCTATATTCTTGAGGACTCATTCCATTATACTTTTTAAATACTGAAGAGTAGTATGTGTGGTTATTATAACCCACAGATAAGGCTATATCTAAAATTGATTCATCATTTTCTAGTAAAAATTCTTTACTTTTTTCAACTCTTAATTTATTTAAAAAATTAGAGAATGTATAACCTGTTTCCTTTTTAAAAATAGAGCAGAAGTAACTTTTATTTATATTTAGATGATCACAAACTGTACCGAGATTTATATCGTTATAATAATTCCTATGAATATAATCTATGCCTTCCTTTACATATACACTAAACTTATGTTTTTTATGGTATTTATTTTTTATTATAGTTTCTAGAACAGACGAGAAATAATCTGAACATGACAATGGTTTAAATGGAATGTCATGTTCCTTACACATACTTTCTGATTTAAAAGGACCAACTACAAAATATCCTTTTTGATTAATAAGATTGAACTTAGGTATTATTATAAAATGTATATTCTCACTAGAATTAATTTTAACAGTAGATGAAGAATTCCTATCTATATTATTTAGTATCCCTAAATCATCACATAGTCTAAATAGCTTATCTGAATACCCCTTACTACTTATGAGTTTTAAATTTTTATCTAAAAACTGAATTGGAATTTCTAATAAATCATAAAAATCACTTAATAAATCTTCTAAACTTTTCATTGATTAACCTCCCTTGAATGCAAATATATTTATAAATTTTAAAAATATAGTTAAAGAAATAAAATCTTATAGATAATATAATGTAATTGTAAATGATAATTGATATCAAATAAAAATAACATATTACTATTATGAAATAAGTTAAGGAGAATGTCAATGAGGAAAATAGCTATATATGGGAAGGGTGGAATAGGAAAATCTACCACTACTTCAAATTTATCAGCAGCTTTATCTAGTTTAGGATATAAAGTTATGCAAATAGGGTGTGATCCTAAAGCGGATTCTACTAAAAATTTAATGAAAGGTAAATTTATTCCAACGGTTTTAGATGTAATGAATACTAAAGGTGATGGAGTTGAGTTAGAAGATATAGTATTTGAAGGCTACAACGGAGTACTTTGTGTAGAGGCAGGAGGGCCAACTCCTGGTGTTGGATGTGCAGGAAGGGGTATAATAGCTGCATTTGAAAAGTTAGAAGAACTTAATGCATTTGAAAAATATAATCCAGACATAGTTATATATGATGTTTTGGGAGATGTTGTATGTGGAGGATTTTCAATGCCTATCCGAAATGGATACGCAGAAGAAGTATATATAGTAACTTCTGGAGAAATGATGTCTATGTATGCAGCAAGTAATATTTCAACTGCTGTAAATCAATTTAAAAATAGGGGATATGCATCCCTTAAGGGGTTGATATTAAATGCTAAAAATGTTGAGGATGAAATAGATTTAGTTGAAACTTTAGCAAATGAAATAAATAGTGAAGTTTTCCATTATATACCTAGAGAAAGAATGGTACAAATATCAGAAAACGATGGAAAAACAGTTATAGAAAAAGATAAAAATTGCGACATGGCTAATGTTTATTTGGATTTAGCTAAAAAAGTAATAGGATAAAAAATTTAAAAATACATACGGAGGAAAATATTATGAAATTTAGAAAATTAGCGTCAGTTTTTATGGTATCAGCATTATTTTTAACGGGTTGCCAAGCTTCAAGTACAGGGCAATCAAAAGAAGAAGAGAAAGAAAAAGTGAGCGTAGTAAGTGCTACTGTATCAGCAACTCAAGTATTAGATAAATTAGATGCAGAAGTTATAGGCGTTCCTACAACAAAGATGGAGTTACCACAAAAATATAAAGACCTACCACAAGTAGGGCAAGCTATGAGCCCTGATTTAGAAATTATAGCATCTTTAGAGCCAGATTTATTTGTTATGGATAATATGTTTAAGGAAAAAGTTGAAGAAAGTATGAAGGCATATGATTTAAACACATTTTTCTTTGATACAAGTACATACACAAGCTTTTTATCTAGTATAGAAAAACTAGGAGCTAAAATAGGCGAAGAAAAAGAAGCTACAAAACTTATAAATGAATTAAAAGATGTAGAAAAAGAAGCTAAGGCTAATAAAAAAGGAGAGGCTCCAACAGTAGCAATTTTATTTGGTGGAGGAGAAAACTTCATGCTTGCAACAGATACATCTTACCTAGGGGATTTAACTAAAACAGTAGGAGCTAAAAATATAACTAACAATTTAGATACTAATGTGAAATCACCATATATACAATTTAGTTTAGAGCAAATACTTGAGCAAAATCCAGACTATATACTAAGATTTGCTCATGGAGAGTTAGAACAAACTAAAAAGGCATTTGATCAAGCTTTTGATAAAAACTCAGCATATAAGGAATTAGATGCAGTTAAGAACAATAAAGTAATAGATTTAGACCCAAGTATATTTAATGTATCAGCAAACTTACAAGTAAAAGAAGCTATAAAGACTCTTGGAGAAATTTTTTACGGTAATTAATTATGAAAATTAATAAAAAATATTTAACAATAGGTCTATCACTAGTATTACTACTTATACTACTAATACTATTAACCACTGTTGGAAGTGTTAACTTAAGCTTTACAGAGATCATAAATGCATTAATTAACAATGATAATAAAATGGTGACTACAATAGTTTATAAAATGAGATTACCGAGAAATATATTAGCAGCATTAGTTGGAGCTAACTTAGCTGTAAGTGGAGTTCTTTTACAATCAGTTATGAAAAACCCGCTAGCAGACCCTGGAATAACAGGAGTTTCAAGTGGAGCAAGTGTAGCAGCTATTTTTATCCTATTACTTCTACCTCAATATACGGGAATACTTCCTATTGCTGCATTTATAGGTGGAGCAATAGCTTGCATATTAGTATTTTTAATGGCTTATAAAAATGGATTAAAGCCAGGAAGGATAGTTCTAGCTGGTGTTGCTATAAACACTATATTAGGAGGTGTAATTTCATATTTATCAACTATGTATAGTGATAGAATACAAAGCGCTATGCTTTGGTTAAATGGTAGTTTAGCTACTAAAACTTGGGCAGATGTTGAAATGCTATTTATATATTCAATAGTAGGATTAGTTGTATCATTATTTCTTATAAGAAGTGCAAATGTACTTCAATTAGGGGATGATGCAGCTACTAACTTAGGGTTTAATGTTAACTTAACTAGACTGTTGATATCAGGAGTAGCTGTATTTTTAGCAGCTACGTCTACAGCAGTAGTTGGAATTATAAGCTTTGTAGGTCTTATAGTTCCTCATATAGCAAGGATGATAATGGGAAGTGATCATAAGTTTACCATCCCATTTAGTATGATTTTAGGAAGTATAGTTTTATTAGTTGCAGACACATTAGGTAGAACTATTGGAGGCGCTGTAGAAATACCAGTAGGTGTAATAATGTCTATAGTTGGAGGACCGTTCTTCTTATACTTACTAAGAAAGAGAGGTAACTTTTAATGATTAGTTGTAAAAATTTAAAAGTTGGATATGAGGAAAAAGTAATAATTGAAAATTTAAGCCTAAGCATAAATAAAGGTGAAGTAGTTTCTATAATAGGGCCTAATGGTTGTGGAAAATCAACATTATTAAAAACCTTATCTAGAATTATAAAACCTATGAGCGGCGGAATATATATACAAAATGAAAGTATAAAAAATTTAAAAAGTAAGCACATATCTCAAAAGGTATGCTTATTATCTCAACATAATGATGCACCGGGAGATCTGACGGTTGAAGAACTAGTTTACTTTGGAAGGATTCCTCATAAGAAATGGTACGAAAGTAAAACTAAATCTGATGAAGAGATTGTAAATTGGGCTATAGAAAACACAGGATTAAAAAGATATAAAAACACTCCTATAAATTCTTTATCAGGAGGAGAAAGACAAAGGGCTTATATTGCACAGGCCCTTTGTCAAAAACCGGATATACTTTTACTAGATGAGCCAACTACATATTTAGATATATCATACCAATTAGAAGTTATGGAACTGGTAAGGGAAATCAACGAAAAGTTTAATATAACTATTGTCATGGTACTTCATGAATTAAATCAGGCAAGTAAATATAGTGACAGATTAGTTATTATGAAAGATGGAGAGATAGTTTCAGATGGATGCCCAAAAGAGGTTATAAACAAAGAAACTATAAAACAGGTTTATAAAATAGAATGTGATATAGACAATGATCCTATATCTAATAAACCAAGGATCCATCCAATACAGACTATAAAGATAGCTTAGGAGATTGAGGGTTATGTACAGTTTAGACATTTTAAATAAATTAGATGAAATAAATGAAGATAAAGATATAAAGTCTTTATCTCATGCAATATTTCCAGGAACACACTGTCCATTATTTGGGGTTATGCTTACAGCAAGCTATATAAAAAATATGCCAGTGTTAGTTGTTGGAACTAGTGAGTGTACTTATTATACGAAAAATTTTGCATATCATAGGCAAAAGGGTAAAGATAGTGTATACTCACTTGCTTTAAAAGAAAAAGATGTTGTGTTTGGAGCTCAAGTAAAAGTCGAGAAAGCCATAAGGCAAATTGTGGAAATAGAAGAACCTGATGCAATAATGATAGTTACTACATGTGTTCCGGAACTTATAGGGGAAGATTATTCATCTATAGAGTATAGTTTATCAGATGAAATTAATATACCTATATTTGTAGTAAATACAGAGCATTTTAAATGTAATTCACATATACCAGGAATGATTAGAGCTTTAAAATCATTAGGAAATGCTATGAATAAGCCTAAATACAATGAAGGGGTAAATATATTAGGTCATAGACAATCTGACGTTGAAAAAACGGAATTAGTGAGCATTTTAAAAAGGCAAGGTATAAAAATCAATACAGTTATACCTTCAAAATGTGATATAGAAGATATAAAAAATGCTTCTAATGTAAAATTAAATATTGTCACAGATATGATTGCAATAGATCTTGCAAAATATATGAAAGAAAAGTTTAGTATTGATTATATTTATTTTGATAAGCATATGAGTAAAAATATAATTTTTGAAAACTATCATAAGTTAAGCAAAATATTAGATATAGATTTTAATAAAAAATTAACTCAACAAAGAAAAGAATACGATGAACTATTCTTAAAATTAAGCGAGATATTAAAAGGTAAAAAACTTATATACGGAAATACTCCAATGATGGCATTTGAGACTGTAGACTTTTTAAGTGACTTAGGGGCTATACCTATATTTGTGCAAGTAAGAGAGCTATATGAACAAGATAAAATATTTAAGAAAAATTTAATAGAAAAAGGATTTAATCCATATGTTAGTAGAATAGCTAATATTGCGCCACTAAGACATTTGTACGATTCTATAGGAGCTGACTTGTATATAGGGCATGAAAATCCTATGCTACTTAGAGAAAAGGGACTTATGCAAATAACTATGGATTCTCATGCTCAAAAAATAGGATATGAATTACCGATAGCTATGATGAAAGACTTAATTAAATTATTTGAGATGAAAAATAACAAAATGGGAGGTATGATGCATGGAAGTTTATAAGTATTTCCCAGTTGCAAACGATAGAATGGGTATTATATGGACTTTGTCATCTATAAAAGATGCATGTGTTATAGAGTTTGGGCCAGCTGGAACTACTCATTATGCAATAGAAGGAATAGGAAGTTTAAATGGTGAAGATGAAGCAAAGGTATATTCTACACATATGGATCAAAGTGATGTTACATTTGGAAAATATGATAGACTTGAAAAAGCAATATTAGAAATTGATGAAAACATATCTCCAAAGTATATATTTGTAATGGCATCTTCTATATCATCTATTATAGGAGCGGATATAAATAGCGTTTGTGACATGTTAAAAGACAGTACTAAATCAAAACTAATACCTATAACTACTGGCGGTTTAAAAGATGATTATAACGTCGGTGTTGAGTATATGCTTAAGCTATTGGCGTCTCAAGTTGTAAAAGAAAATATAAAAGATATTAATAAATATAATATATTAGGATTTAATATAGATAAATACAACTACTTATCTGAGGCTAAAGAGCTTGAGCGATTAATGAGAGAACTGTTTAATAAAGACTTAAATACGGTCTTTACAGCTAATTCTAGTATAGAAGATATTGAAAATTCAACAAAAGCATCACTAAATATAGTTGTTAGAAAAGAAGCTTTAAAAGCAGCTGAGTATATGAAAGAAAAATATAATATACCATATATTTATAAAAATCTATACGGACTAAAGAACACTATAGATTTTATAGAAGAAGTAAATCAAATTGAAGGATACGATTTAAATAAAGCAAAATTTGATGAAGAAGTTCAGCTTGTTAAAAAGCATATGTTTGGATTAAAGAGAAAGTTTTATTTCTATAATGAAATAAAAGATTGTGCAGTATTTGGAGACTATGATACTGTTGTAGGCTTTAATGATATGCTAACTGAATTAGGTCTAAATGTAATTAGAAAAGAAATTTTATATAAAACTACATGTGAAGATGATGAAATTCTAGTTGGAAAAAGTGAATTAGAAAGGATGAAATTTCTAAAAGAAAAACAATTAATGATTCTTTTAGGGGATGGACCTAGTATAGATATGAAGCATGATTCTAAACTAGATATACAAGTAAGCAATCCAAATCTTGAGAAAGTAAATATATATCCATACACGCCATTTATTGGATTTAGAGGATGTTTATATATTATTGAGCAAATATTAAATATAAAATCATAGGAGAATAGACATTATGGAAAATTTATTAAAATCACAAAAAAGTTTAATGATAAGTTCGTTAAGTAAAAACAGTAATCCAGAGGTAAGTTATGCACCTTTTATAATGAAAAATAATAAAGTATACATTTATATAAGCAAAGCTGCTAATCATTATTTTAACTTATTAGAAAATAATAAGTGTTCAGTTATGATAATTGAAGATGAAAATGAAAGTAAATCTATATTTGCAAGACAGAGAGTGAGCTTTTTTTGTGAAGTAGAAATTAAACAAGATGATGAAAGATATATATTAGATGAGTTTGAAAAAATTCATGGAAGTCAAATAATGATGGTATTAAAAAGCTTAGATTTTGATATTTTTGAATTAAATATAAAAAGTGGAAGATTAGTTAAAGGATTTGGGCAAGCTTTCGATATTGAAGTTATTGATGACGAGTTTGTACTAAATCAAGTAACTGGTAGGGGACATAAATAAAAATAAGGCATTGCACTATGTGCGATGTCTTATTTTGTTAAAGTTTTCCATTCTTTAACCGTATATAAGTAGATGGTATCAAATTAGCTATATTTTAGAAGTTATTATACTTCTTTTTAAGAAAAGCTATCATAATCAACAGAGGACAGGGAGGAAAATATATGAATTTAAAAAACTTAAAAATAGGACAAAAGTTAGGGTTGGCATTTGTTATTTTATTAGTGCTGACAGCATTATCAAATTTATTTTTAATAAGTAACCTAAAAAAATCTGCAAATCAAAGTCACGACTTATATACAGGTCCTTTTCAAGTAACAAATGAATCTATGAGTATTAGAAGAGATTTAGTATCTATAGATCAAAATGTTATGAACTCTATTGCGGGGAACAAGCCTGAAGAGCATGAAGCATCGGCTCAAAAAGACTTTGAAAGTATTGAAAATAGTATGAAAATACTTAGAGAAAAAGCTTTAGGTGATAAAAAGTTAGTTAGCGATCTTGAAGCATCTATAGAAAATCTTAAAAAAGAAAATAACAATATATATTCACTTTTACATCAAGGAAAAGCACAGGAAGCACAACAAATTGCAATAACAGATGGAAGTGGATACTACAATGGATATGTTGCATCTATAAATGCAGCAAAAGCTGTATATGAAGATGAAAAAGCTCGTAGTGTAGATTTTGACAAGCAAATAAAAGAAAGATCATCAAAAGCTATTACATCTTCTATAGTAATAAGTGCAGTTGTTATATTATCAGGTCTTGGTATATGTATATTTATAACAAAAAAATTACAAACTCCAATCAAAGAATTAGAATCTGCTGCAAACAAAATGGCAGGTGGAGACTTTGATATAGATATTGAGTATGAATCAAAAGACGAACTAGGTTCATTATCAGATAGCATGCGTCAAATGAGTAGTAAAACAAAAGAAATTATAATGGATACTACACACGTATTAGAAGAAGTTGCATCTGGAAACTTTGATGTTGAAACTAGTACTGAGTACGTAGGAGTATTCAAAGTAATAGAAAGTTCTGTTTTAAAAATAACTAAAGATTTAAGTGAAATAATGTTACAAATAAACTTAGCATCAGAAGAAGTTGAAGGTGCATCAAATCAGGTATCAAGTGGATCACAACTTTTAGCACAAGGTGCTACAGAACAAGCAAGTGCAGTGGAAGAACTATCTGCAACTATAGCAGAAATATCAGATAAAATTAAAGAAAATGCTGATAATGCAAAAAAAGCAAATTCATTAATGTTAAATTCAAGTAAGCAAGTTAAAGAAGGAAATGACCAAATGACTCACATGATAAAAGCAATGGAAGAAATATCATTTACTTCTAATGAGATCGCTAGAATAATAAAAACAATAGATGACATAGCATTCCAAACTAATATATTAGCATTAAATGCAGCGGTAGAAGCGGCTCGTGCAGGCGAAGCTGGTAAAGGATTTGCTGTTGTTGCAGATGAAGTTAGAAATCTAGCTTCTAAATCAGCTGAGGCCGCAAAAAATACAGCTACACTTATTGAGAATTCAATAGAAGCGGTTGACAAAGGTAATGAAATAGTAGAAAACACAGCTGATTCATTCAAGAGAATAATAAACACAACAAATAGAACAACTGCAGTAGTTAATGATATAGCAAAAACATCTGAAGATGAAGCTAATGCAATAAATCAAGTTACACTAGGAGTAGATCAAATATCTGAAGTAGTTCAAACAAATTCAGCAACTTCAGAAGAAAGTGCAGCTGCTAGTGAAGAATTAAGTGGACAAGCACAAATGTTAAAATCGCTTATAGAAAGATTTAAGTTAAAAAGTGAAAAGGGTTCAAGTAAAAATATAAACTTTGAAGAAGAATTAGATAATTATTTTGGAGCTAAAAATGTTTAAATTTAGTTAGCTTTATATGCTAGTTATGATATATAGTCTTCCGGCACTAAAGCCTAAAAGCGTGGCTTTAACGTTTTGTCAGACTATATATCATAACTTAGCTTGAAAAAAGTCAAACTAAATTTTATTGAAGGTGTCGTGGGGGTGCGACACCTTTTATTTTTTTTGTTTTTGAAATTACACTTGCATTACGAGGTATTTTGATTTACTATATTTATGTAACTACATCGCATAGTGAGGTATTTAATGAACGGAGGTGATTTTATGGAATTAAATAAAGAAGTTTTAAAAGGTCATATAGATACATTAATTTTAGCTATTTTAGATGAAAAAGATTCTTATGGATATGAAATAGCTAAAATTGTTAGGGATAAAACTACATTTGAGTTAAAAGATGGAACAATGTATGTTTCTCTTAAAAGATTAGAAACAAAAGGATTGATAAAATCTTACTGGGGAAATGAACAAGGGGCAGGCAGTAGAAGAAAGTATTATAACATAACTGATGAAGGAAGAACCGCTTTAGATATAAAAATACAAGAGTGGGATTTTGTCCAAAACATAATGAATCAATTTTTAAAGGGGAGAAAATAAGTTATGAAAATTATTGATGAATATTTAAAGTCATTATATAAAAATGATAAAAGTAAGGAAGTAAAAGAGCTAAAAGAAGAATTAAGAGAACATTTAATAACATCAACTAATGAATTTATTGATAATGGATACTCAGAAGAAGATGCACAAAGAGAAGCTATAAATCAATTTGATGGTGGAACTGAAATGCTAAAAGATTTGCATAAATCGCTTAAGGAAAGTAAAAAGGATAATGAAAAATTAAATAAAAGAATGATAAATATATTCAAAAATACAGCTATAGTAGCTTTAATAGTATGTTTGGCGATGATGGTATTTAGGGCGCGTATAAATGATAAAATTAATTATATACAAGATATTATAGACCTTAAATTGGATATTATAGTAAGTGAAAAAGACCTATATAATCCAAAAACATATGAAAAAGAATTTAATGATTTACTTAATACTAAAGAGTTTAATGATGTAAGATATTTAGAAATATATACATCTGGAAATGAAAAGGTTCTATATAAACATACAGATAAAAATATAAAAAAAGAAGAGCTTATTAATATAGGTGGAAATACAATGGGGCTTACCTCAAAAGGAGAAAGAGGCGGATTTAATGTAGGAATAGACTATACTCTACTATCAACAATTCATATTATTTTTGGATGCTCATTTTATATAGGAACAGCTTCAGCTATTATTTATATAGCTTTACTTATAAAATTTAAGTATGCATTTAGAAAAAAATTAATCTATAGAGAAGTTTAATTTATAAAACTAATTGTAGGTGTCGAAGGGTTACGACACCTTTTTTATGCTTATGGATTAAAAACTGTGAATTGTTAGAATATTAAGTTAAAAGGTAATTGAGAAAATATGGTGAATAATTAATAATATTGGTAAAAAATGACAAATAAGGGGTGCATTATGAATAAAAAACTATTTGGAGGATTATTAATAACAAGTATGTTATTAATATCGGGGTGTACATCTACTAAAACTACAGATGTAAATTTATTAGCGACTACAGATTTACATGGAGTACTTCCAAATGAATTAAGTGAATATGTAGCAAGTGAAAAAAAGAAAGATAAAAATATAACATTAGTAGATGCTGGTGATTTTTATGATAGAGAATTTGGTGTATCTGGGGATATGGAAAAATTCTTTGAACAGACAGGGCAAGATCAAATAGCGGATAATATACAATATAGGGATGTGCCTTTAGCAAAAGAAATGAAAGATATTGGATATGACACTGTAACTCTTGGAAATCATGAATTTATAGGAAGCAAAAAAGAGTTAGATAATCTGATAACTAGCTTTGAAAAACAAGGTGTAAGTGTCTTATCAGCAAATACATATAAATCAAATGGAGAAAGTTACACAAATCCCTATGTAATAAAAGAAGTAGAAACGCCAGAAGGAACTGTAAAATTAGGAATACTTGGACTTACTATAAAAGAAGTTGGAGAAAGTAAATACTGGGATGGAGAAAAGCTAATAGAAAATAAATCTTTGGAACTTAAAGATCAAGCTGGCTTTAAGGGAGAACTGTATATGACAGACTTAGTGGAAGATGCTAAAAAATGGGTAAAAGTCATGAAAGAAAAGGATAAAGCTGATGTTATAGTAGCTGTTGCTCATACTGGAGAAAAGCCTAAAAAACCAAGACACCCAGGAAATAGGATACAAGATTTAGCTACTCAAGTTGATGGTATAGATGCAATTGTAGCAGGGCATAACCATGTTCAAATTAAACAAAATGATTATAAAAATAAATCCGGAGAGAATGTTATAGTAACAGAACCTGGAAAACATGGAGAATGTATTTCAAAAATAAATTTAAAGCTAGAAAAAGATGAAGATAAATGGGAAGTTATTGATAAATCAAGTGATATAGTTCAATTTGAGAAAAGCAAAAAAGCTTTAAATGAGATGTGTAATAACATCGGTATATTTGGAACTTTATTATTTGAGAATAAAGATAAATTAGGTGAAGAAATAAGTTTTGGCAAAACTGTTCCTTTTAAATGGAATAAACTGTATGTGTTTAGTCCAAAAACACCAAGAGAAAAAATTTATAAAACAGTTGGCTATAAGTTTTTAAACATTGCTGAAAGTAATAAACCACAGTTAGTATTTATGAATGGAAATGAAGTTGTCTTATATTTAAGCGGAGAAGATAAATGTGCACCATGGAGCTTTGATTTTAAAAAATCAGATTTTAATGATGGAGTTTTAACTATTAGAGCTGATAAAAATGACTGCTTTAGAATGGAAGAAGGAGAAGAAAATACATATACGAATAGTCCTATGATTAACTTTGTTTATACATCTAAGTAGAATTTAGTATTGGAAAATTATAAGGGGATATTACACATTATTTAGTGTTATATCCCTTTTAAATTACAATTAAAGGAATATATAATATGTAGTATAGATTGCAATTTAAAAGTAACTAGAATATAATAAATATATAGATATTTAACTAATTAGCTAAATATATAAAGGAAGGAATACATTTATGGGAAAAGTATTTAAAGCTTTAAGTGATGAAACTAGAAGAGAAATTTTAAAACTTTTGAATAAACAGGATTTAAGTGCAGGGGAGATATCCAATCACTTTGATATGTCAAAACCATCTATATCCAAACATTTGGATATTTTAAGAGATGCAGAACTTATAAGTTCTGAAAAGAAGGGTCAGTTTGTAATTTATTCTATAAATACTTCTGTAATTCAAGAAGTTTTAGGGAATTTTTTAGATATATTTCAAAAATAATAAAGGGGGAATGTATATATGAAAAAGATTGATATTACAGGGATAGTGCTTTTTATAGCATCGTTATTAATTATAATTTGGGGGACAATAGCACCAGAAAATAATTTGAGTTTTACTGTTGTTGTAGCACTCGCTATTATTTCAATGATAATTTTAGACATCAAAGCATCAAAGGTATCAAATCTATCAGAAGGAAATCCTAAAATTAAGACTATGAGATTTTTGAATAGACTTAGTATGTTAGTTTTTATAGGGTTTTACTTATTGACTATTATGCCATCAACTAAAAATTTATTAAACTTAAAAAATAATGATATGGTGATAGTTACTTTGGTATCTATTCTAATTATGGTATTTGGGAATTCTGCACCTAAAATACCATTCAATAGATATTTAGGGTTAAGACTTCCTTGGACTATAAGAGATGAAGATACTTGGAAATTAGCTCATAAAATTTTAGGATATATTTCTTTTCCAATAGCAATTATTATGTTTATTTCAGCATTTTTCTTTAAAATAGAAACATCTTCAACTATATGCATATTATTGTGGATAATATT
>NZ_JAWDJM010000049.1:0-2322 GCF_032465715.1 Paraclostridium sp. MRS3W1
ATATGTGTAAAAGAGAATACTACTCTAATGATCAATATACTCTATTGATGAATTTATAATAAAACTTCCCTTTTCTTCTATATTTAAAACAACTACACTAGGTGAAGTATATACATAGTCCGATAAAACAGGAAATAAAATTGTATACTTTCCTGTTTGTATGTTATTAAATAAATACTTACCATTAATATCAATAGAGGAATAAACTATATCACCATATTCATTAATAAGTGTAACAACTTTATCTCTAAAAGAAGAAGATTCACTTTGTTTTAAATCAACTATCTTCTCCTCTGGTTTTATATATCCAAATATCTTAGATAAACTAAAATCTGGATTAGAACTATTTACTTGAACTTCTTTAGATTTTAAGTAAATTGGTTGAATTAGAGTCCCACTTAAGATTCTTGGAAAACTAGTTGTGTCTTCTTTATAAAAATCAGCCTTTAATATACAATTAGATTTTATATTATTTATAACTATCTCTGATATTGAATATAACATAGAAGGTCTTTCGTTTGTATGAATACTATCGTACTTGCCGTTGACCTGTATATTATCTAAAAAAACAATAGAATTAATATCCCAAATTATATTAGAAGAAAAAAATAATGATTTTTCCATATCAATTTCAATTGGATCAAGTATTATGCATTGATCAGTTGCTAAAATAGTAGTGTTTCTAAAACTAGGTCTATTGAACTCTGATAAGTTTGATATCCTGTTATTATCTAAATTTACAGTTCGTAATTCGGTATTGTTAATGTTTGGTATAGCTTTTATATTATTACTATCTAATCCTAATCTTTTGAGCTTCTTTAAATTTTTTATAAAGCTAATATCTTCAATTTTATTTTCATTTAACTCTAATTCTTCTAATTTGTTGAGTTTTGATAAAGGAGAAGCGTCACAAATATTGTTTTTATTTAAGTTTATATATACAGCATTTATAGCAAACTCTATTCCTTTTATATCCTTAATGTTATTACCTGATAAATCTATTTCTGTTAATCCTTTCATGAAATCTTTTGTTATATCTGAAATATGCACGTTAAATTGCCTTGATAAAGCTAATTTAAGGCTGTTGCTTATATATGGATGTTGAGTATTATTTTCCAATGTCTATCATTCCTTTATATAGTAGTCACAATATAATATATGGTTATTTAATGGTACATGACACTAAATATCTACCCTTAAAATAGTACTTATTTTTATCAATTTTTTATTGATTTTTTGTACATACTAATAATAAATACTTATTTTATAAGGAGTGATGTTATTATGTCAAAAATAAACTGTAGTGCTATTACATGTAGTTATAATATAAACGGAAATTGCCATAGTGGAGCAATTAAAGTTGATGGAGCTAAACCAAACAATTTAAAGGATGTTCACTGTACATCATTTATAAGTGTACATAAAAACTTAAAAAGTGATATTCAAAGTGAATGTGAGCATATTGTCTGTAATGCTATTGATTGTATCCATAATAAAAATTCAGAATGTAGTTGCTATAATATATTCGTGTCAGGAAATGATGCTAAGAATTTTAAACAAACTAATTGTTGTAGCTTTATATCTAAATAAAAAATAGGCGAGTTAAATTCTCGCCTATTTTTTATTTAATCACTTAACTTGTAATTTAGCCCACCCTAATGTTTGGTCTCCAGAGGCTTTACTAAAGTAATAATTTTCTAAGTACTCATTTCTATCCGAGATTGATTGAGTCTGTAAAAACAAAGTTAAAAAAGATAAAGACATACTATAATAATTTAGGGTATTTAAAAGTCCTAGAGAAAATGGATTTTTTTCTTCGTCTCCACTTTTTTCTTTATGATAATCAGATAGTGGTATCCTAAGTTCTCTTATTTGTGTTTTTATATATAATGATTCTTTTAAAAGATCCTTTGTATCTTTTTTATTAATAACAGCATTAAGTGAATTGGAAGCTAAA
The DNA here is from genome assembly GCF_032465715.1 of Paraclostridium sp. MRS3W1. Classification (NCBI taxonomy): domain Bacteria; kingdom Bacillati; phylum Bacillota; class Clostridia; order Peptostreptococcales; family Peptostreptococcaceae; genus Paraclostridium; species Paraclostridium sp. MRS3W1. Next base: position 1,958 of record NZ_JAWDJM010000049.1, read on the forward strand.
ATTTCAATTTGATTTCCTATACTAGTCAATTCATTAATATATTTCTCTTCTACTAAGTTTGTATTGCTCGGTAAATTTGGGGTGTATATATTTGCATATGAATTAATATTACTAAACATAATTATTGTAATAAAAGCAACTATTGATACTAGTATTTTTTTCATAATAAAACTCCTTACATAATCTTATTTTATATTGCCTATCTTAAAATTAGTATTACTTTTAAACAAATCAATTATTCATTTTTCCTTATAGAATTATACATAAAAACAAATATAGACATAAAATATATAGTTTTATGTCAAAAAAACAAAACCTAGTTATTTCAATGTATATATCTATTAAATACATTATTATGTCAGTTT
>NZ_JAWDJM010000050.1:0-65207 GCF_032465715.1 Paraclostridium sp. MRS3W1
AATATATATAATATATATAGATTAAAACAATTGAGGAGGATATTTTTTTGATATATATACTTATTATATTAGGCTTAATAGGATTAGATCAAATATCTAAATTTTTAGCTGTAAAGTATTTAGTTAATATAGGGAGTATACCTATAATTAAAGATATATTTCATTTAACATATGTAGAAAATAGAGGAGCAGCATTTGGAATGTTTCAAAATAACCAAATGATTTTTGTAGTGGTTGCTTTGGCTGCATGCATATTTGGATTATATTATTTATACAAAAAACAACTAAACTTACTTGGTAAAAGTGCTATAATTCTTATAATAGCAGGAGCTATAGGGAATCTTATAGATAGAGTAAGATTAGGGTTTGTAGTAGATTATTTTGATTTTAGAATAGTTTGGAACTATGTATTTAATGTAGCAGATGTATTTGTAGTTATAGGAACTATATTATTATGCATATACATAATATTTTTTGAAAATGACAAGTAGGTGAAATTATGGAAGAAATAAGACAATTTTTAGTTATAGATGAAGAAGAAGGCGATAGGCTAGATGTATATTTATCTGGACAGTTAGGTGAAATGTCTAGGAGTTATATACAAAAGATTATAAAGGATAAAAAAGTTAAGGTTAATAATAAAATTGAAAAAGCAAAATACTTGGTAAAAGAAGATGATAATATAATTATTGAGATACCAGCACCAAAACTTCTTGAAGTGACTCCACAAGATATACCAATTGACATTGTTTATGAAGATGGGGACTTATTAATAGTTAATAAACCTCAAGATATGGTTGTTCATCCAGCTCCAGGAAACTATGATAATACGTTAGTAAATGCAATTTTATATCATTGTAGAGAGAATTTATCTTCTATAAACGGGGTGATAAGACCTGGGATAGTACACAGGATAGATAAAGATACGTCTGGTCTTTTAATGATTGCAAAAAATAATAAAGCACATAATTCGTTAGCAGAACAGTTAAAAGATCATTCAATAACTAGAGAATATGAATTTATATGCCACGGAGTTATGAAAGAAGATAAAATAACTGTTGATAAACCTATTGGAAGAAATCCTAAAGATAGATTGAAGATGGGGATAGTTAAAGATGGAAAAAATGCAATTACTCACTTTGAAGTCATAAATAGATATGAAAACTTTACTCATGTTAAGGCAACTTTAGAGACTGGAAGAACACATCAAATAAGAGTTCATGCATTATCTTTAAATCATCCTTTATTAGGGGACCCTCTATATGGTCCGAAAAATAATAAGTTTGGGATAAAAGGACAAACCTTACATGCTAGAAAGTTAGGTTTTATGCATCCTACAACTAATGAATATGTTGAGTTCAATTCAGAGCTTCCAAAATATTTCAGTGACTTAATATCTAAAATGAAATAAAAGTGGTTGTTAAAAGGACTTTATTAGTATATAATTATAAAAAATGAATGTTACCTTTAATTGGTCCAGAGAGATCAAAAGGCGAGAGAATTAGAACTTATAGAAAATATAAGATTCTTTATATTTGATAAGTATAGCTTCTTGCCTAAGGGTAAGAAGCTTTTTTGATTAACGGGACGTAAGCTTGTCGAGCGGACGTTGACGATATGAGCTAAGCAAATTTTTATAACTTAACCTTATGACAAAGGAGGATTTTAATGAAAGAAAAGGCGCAATTAATGGATGAAAAAGCTATGGGAAGAGCTATAACTAGAGTAAGCCATGAAATTATAGAGAAAAATAAAGGTGTAGAAGATGTTGTTTTAGTAGGAATAAAAACAAGAGGAGTTCCTATAGCAAATAGAATAGCAAAGAAAATACAGAGTATAGAAGATGTATGTGTAAATACTGGTGAAATTGATATAACTCTATATAGAGATGATTTAAAAAAAGTAGATACAGATCCGGTTATAAATGGATCTAATATAAACTTTGATATAAATGATAAGGTTGTAATACTAGTTGATGATGTTTTATACACAGGAAGAACAGTAAGAGCAGCTTTAGATGCAATTATGGATATAGGAAGACCTAAGTCTATTCAATTAGCTGTGTTAGTGGATAGAGGACATAGAGAGTTACCTGTAAGAGCAGATTATGTAGGTAAAAATGTTCCAACATCAAAACATGAGGTAATTTCAGTTATGTTAAATGAGACTGATGAACAAGATTCAGTAACTATAAACGAGTAAAAGCATAAAATTATATAAGGTTAACACCTTTTAATTCAGTACAGAGATACTGAAAAAGGGAGAATTATTTCTCCCAAACTAAAAATAGGGAGGTTTTTTTATGAAAAAAACAATGTTATCATTACAACATTTATTAGCTATGTTTGGAGCTACAGTTTTAGTACCAATATTAACAGGATTTAATCCAGCGGTTGCTATTTTCTGTGCAGGAGTAGGGACATTAATTTTCCATGCATGTACAAAAGGAGTAGTTCCAGTTTTCTTAGGTTCAAGTTTTGCATTTATACCAGTTATAATAGCTGCTAAAGAAGCTCACAATGGAGATTTAGCATATGCTCAAGGTGGAATAATAGTAGCCGGAATTATATATTTAATAATGGCAGCAGTTATAAAAAAAGTAGGTGTAGATAAAATTAAAAAATATTTCCCAGCTCAAGTGGTTGGAGCAATGATAGCAGTTATAGGACTTAACCTATTACCAACTGCAGTTGATATGGCATCAAATAATTTTTTAATAGCAATTATGACATTAGGATTAGCAATAGCAATAAATGTATTTTGTAAAGGATTTATAAAGCAATTAAATATAATAATAGCTGTAGCTATAGGATACACTGTATCTTTAATACTAGGGAATGTAGATATTTCATTTATGAGCACAAATACGGCTCTTTTACAAATACCACAATTTACACTACCTAAATTTAGTTTACAAGCTATAGTTTTAATTGCACCTGTAGTTTTAGCGGTATTCATGGAACATATAGGAGACATGACTACTAATGGAACTGTAGTAGGGAAGAATTTCATAGAAGAACCAGGGCTTCACAGAACGTTAATGGGAGATGCATTGGCTACTATTATGGCAGGATTTTTAGGAGGACCAGCAAATACGACTTATGGAGAAAATACAGCAGTACTTGCTATAACTAAAAATTATGACCCATCAATATTAAGAAGAACTGCTATATGTGCAATATTACTAGCATGTGTAAGTAAGTTTGGAGGGTTTTTACAAAGTATACCTACAGAAGTTATGGGTGGAATAAGTATAATGTTATTCTCAATGATTTCATATGTAGGGTTAAAAACAATAAACGATAGCAAATGTGTAGAAAGTAAAAAGAATATAATAATAATAGCTACTATAATGGTAATAGGCTTAGGAACTACTTACTTAAGTAATAAAGGAATTGTTATAGGAATACCTGTAACTAAAACTGTTACAATTACAGGGCTAAGTTTAGCTGCAATAGTAGGGATTATACTAAATAGAGTATTAAATAAAGAAGACTTTAAAAAGGATGTTGAGGAAGAATCAGCAGTTCTTAACTCTCAGCTTATATAATTATAAACATAAATTAAAAAAAACAGGGTTTAACCCTGTTTTTTTAATTTAACTACTAACTCTTCAGATGGAGTTACATAAATAGTACTATTTGTTTCATATATAACCATTCCTGGTTTAGAACCATTTGGTTTTTTTACATTTTTCTTTAAGGTATAATCAACTGGAACTTGAGCTGACATTTTAGATTTACTGAAAAATGCAGCTAGCATTGCTCCTTCAAAAATAGTTGATTCAGGTATTTCCTTACCATCTGATTTTATTATTACGTGAGAACCTGGGATGTTTTTAGTATGCATCCATAAATCATCATTATTAGCGACTCTAAGAGTAAGAAAATCATTTTGCTTATTGTTTTTACCTACCAAGATTGTAAACCCATCAGAAGATAAAAATTCATTTGGTTTAGTAGTTAAAGTATTTTTCTCTTTTTTTGATTTAACCTTGCCACGCATATATCCAAGTTTTTGAAGTTCTTCTTTTATATCGTTAAGCTCAGCTAGGTTATCACAGTTATCTACACTAAGCATTATATTTTCAAGATAATTAATTTCTTCTAAGCTAAGTTCAACTTGAGCACTTATCTCTTTCTTTGCATGTTTTAATTTAGTATACTTTTTAAAGTATTTTTGAGCGTTTTCAGATGGAGTTAAGTTTGGGTTTAAATCGATTTTTACTGTAGAACAGTTTTCATCATAGAAATTTTGAACCTCTACAGACTTCATTCCCTTTTCAACCATATAAATATATGAAGTTATAAGCTCGCCCTTAACTTTGTAGATTATAGCATTATCAGATTCTTTAAGTTCTAATTCTTGTTTTTTTAATTTATTATAAAGTCTATCTAGTTTTATAGATATGCTTTTCTTAAAGTCTGATGCACGTTGATTTATTCTTTCCTTAGCATCTTTATTTGAATAGAAGCTTTCTATTATTGATGAAATACTTTCATTATGAACAACTTTTAAGCCATTAAATAGAGAAAGATTTATACAACTAAAATCTAAAAGCTTATCAATAGAAGGATCTAAAGCTAAGCATGGATTATAATTTGCGTCTTTGACGCTCTGCATAACATTTATAAACTCTTCGTGTAGCCTATTAAAGCTTTCATCATTTAAATCAGAAGGTAGCATAGAGCTATCTAAATTTGATCTAAAGCATATTTCCTTAGATACAGTCGGACTTATACCTAAAAATTTAGAATATATGGACTTTAATATAGGACCATTAAAATCTTTAAGTAATTCTTTAAACTGATCTATAGAAATTAATTCAAGTGGATCTAACTTATCTTGAGCAGGAGGTAGTGTATATGTTATACCTGGAAGAAGTTGTCTAACCCTACTAATACTAGGAGGTATTCTTTTTATTGAATCGACTATTTTATCTTCTTCATGAGTCAAAATTATATTACTATGTCTCCCCATTATTTCTATTATTAAATCTTTAGTAGTTTTTGATTTTAATTCATCTAAAGATTCAACAGTGATTTTTACAATTCTCTCAAATCCAATTTGAGAAACGCTAACTATATTTCCGCTTTGGATATACTTTCTAAGTAACATACAAAACATAGGAGCATTCATAGGATTTTCCTTTTTATATGAACTAGAAAGGTAAATTCTAGGATTAGATGAGCTTGCACTAAGTACTAGCTTAAAATTCTCTTTATTGTTTCGTATATGTAAAACTATTTCATCGTTTTCTGGTTGATATATCTTATCTATTTTTCCTCCAACTAACTTAGAAGACAGTTCATAACAAATTGAATGAACAACTAAACCATCGAATGCCATAATATCATTCCTTTCAAAATTTATTAAGTAAGTAAATTATTACACATATAAATAATAATGTGAATATAATATTGAGAATATAGTCTAAAATAATATAGAGTTTACACTCAATATAATTTCCTTTTATGAACAAAATATTGTATAATAAGCTAAGAATTCAATTTTATAGGGGGGATATAAATGAACTTCTGGAAATTACATGGAGTCGGAAATGATTTTATAGCAATTGACGGTAGGTTTGATAATAAAGATTCTAATGACTACTCAGATTTAGCTAAAAAAGTTTGTCATAGAAGATTTGGCGTTGGAGCTGATGGACTACTAGTAGTTAAAACCTCTGATATATCTGATGTAGAAATGGTATATTATAATTCTGATGGATCAAGAGCTAATATGTGTGGAAATGGATTAAGATGTTTTTGTAAGTTTGTGTATGACAATAACATAGTAAAAGATACAGAATTTAGTGTATACACACTTGACGGAATAAAAAAAATATCTTTAAATATAGAAAGTGAAAAAAATTATACTATAAGAGTAAATATGGGAAAACCAAATTTCAATCCAAAAAACATTCCAGTAAATACAAATAAAGAAGTCTTTATAAAAGAAAAGTTATTAATAGATAATAAAGAAGTAGAAGTAAGTTCAATTCTAATGGGAGTGCCACATACTATTGTATTCGTAGATGAACTTATAAAAGAAGATATATATAAATATGGAAAACTTATAGAAGAAAATGAAATTTTCCCAAATAAAACTAATGTCAATTTTGTTAAAGTTGATGATAAAGATAACATATATGTATACACATGGGAAAGAGGATGCGGATATACTCTAGGATGTGGGACAGGTATGACAGCTTCTGTAATTTTAGCTAACTATTTAGGTAAAACTAATGAAATAGTTAATGTAAAATCAGAAGGTGGAAGCGTAAGGATAGAGCTTCTTGATGATGTATATATGATAGGAAATGCAGTTAAAATATGTGAAGGAACTTTGGAGGTATAGCATATGGCTATTAGTATGACAGGTTTTGGAAGAGGCGAATACAAAAATGATAACTATCATTTTACCGTAGAATGTAGAACTATAAACCATAAGTACGTAGATATAAACACACGCCTTCCTAGAAAAATATCTTTTCTAGAGGATAAAATAAGAAATGTAGTCAAAGATTATATAAAAAGAGGTAGAGTTGATTTATATATAAAACTTGACTTAGTAGGTAGTGAAGATGTAAACTTAAAATTTGATGAGAAGTTAGCTTCTGAGTATGTAAATATATTAAATAATATAAAAGACACATTTAACTTACAAGATGATATAACAGTTATGAATATAGCAAAATTCCCTGATATAATAAAAAGTGAAGAAAAAGAAGAAGATGAAGATTTATTATGGTTAATGCTAAGGGATGCATTAAATGACTGTTTAGTTAAGTTAAAAGATATGAGGGTTGAAGAAGGCTTAAAACTTGCTAATGATATAGATATGAGATGTGATTTGTTAAAAGATTATATTGAACAAATAGAAAACTACTCATATAATGTTGTTAATGAATATAAAGAAAAATTAAACGGCAGAATAGCTGATATTTTAGAAAATCCAAGTCTTGTAGATGAAAATAGATTGGCTCAAGAAGTTGCTATATATGCAGATAAATGCAGTATAACAGAAGAAATAGTAAGATTTAAAAGTCATATAATACAACTTAAAAAAGCTATACATAAAGATGAGTCTATAGGAAGAAAAATAGACTTTTTAATACAAGAGATGAACAGAGAAACTAATACTATAGGATCGAAATCATCTGATTTAAATATAACTAATTTAGTTGTTGAAGTAAAAAGCGAACTAGAGAAAATAAGAGAACAGATACAAAACATAGAATAGGAGATGCGTTTATGAGTACGAACCTTATAAATATAGGATATGGGAATGTAGTTATGGCTAACAAGGTAGTTGCTATAGTAAGTCCAGAATCAGCTCCTATAAGAAGATTAATACAAGAAAGCAAAGAAAATGGAAGATTAATTGATGCTACTTATGGTAGAAAGACTAGAGCAGTTATAATAACTGATAGTCAGTATATAATATTATCATCGGTACAACCAGAAACCGTAGCACATAGATTCACAGACAAAGATGATAATATAGAGAATTAGAAAGGAAGATATAGATGAATAGGAAAGGTTTATTGCTAGTTGTTTCTGGACCGTCAGGAGCAGGAAAAGGAACTATATGTAAAGAATTTTTAAATAATAATGAGGATGTAAAGTTATCAGTTTCAGCTACTACAAGAAATCCAAGAGACGGTGAAGTGGACGGAGTTAACTATTTCTTTGTAACTAAAGATAAGTTTAAATCAATGATAGTTAATAATGAACTGTTAGAGCATGCTCAAATATATGATAATTTTTATGGTACGCCTAAAGCTGCAATTTTAGAAAATCTAGAAAATGGACATGACGTTGTTTTAGAAATAGAAATGCAAGGAGCTAGACAAATAAAAGAAGTTTATCCAGAAGGGGTATTCATATTTATACTTCCTCCATCTCTTGACGAACTTAAAAATAGAATAGTTGGAAGAGGAACAGAAACTGAAGAACAAATAAATAAAAGATTTAGTTGTGCAATGGATGAAATATGTCAAATAGAAAATTACGATTACTTTATAGTAAATAAAGATGTGAAAAATTCAGCTCAAGAATTAGAACATATAATATCAGCTGAAAAAAATAAAGTTTATAGATACAAAGATAATATAATAAAGAAATTCAAGGAGGAATTATAAAAATGATAAAACCATCAATAAACGAGGTATTAAACCAAATAGATAATAGATACTACTTAGTAGTAACTGTAGCTAAAAGATCTAGAGAATTAATAGATGGAGCTACTCCATACGTTCCTACTACTAAGCATCAAGAAATAAAGCCTGTTACTTTAGCTACTCAAGAAGTTGCAGATAGAAAAATATCATTTAGAAAATTAACTGAGGAAGAAATAGAAATAGAAGAAGCTAAGCACTTATTAGCTCAAACTCAAAATATAATAGAGGAGTAATATCATGCTAAAAGATAAGACTGTTGTTATAGGCGTATGTGGAGGAATAGCTGTTTATAAGGCTTGTGACTTAGTCAGCAAGTTGAAAAAAACAGGTGTAAATGTACATGTAATAATGACTAAATCAGCAACAGAATTTGTAGCTCCGCTTACATTTCAGACATTAAGTCAAAACTATGTAGTTGAAGATATGTTTGAATCTCCAAAAACTTGGGATGTAGAACATATATCATTAGCTAAGAAAGCCGATGTATTTGTATTAGCTCCAGCTACTGCAAATGTCATAGGAAAAGTAGCTAACGGCATTGCAGACGATATGTTGACTACGACTATTATGGCTACAAAAGCAAAAGTTCTTGTAGCTCCAGCTATGAATACTAATATGTATGAAAATCCTGTTGTACAAAGGAACATACAAACTTTAAAAGATTTAGATTATAAGTTTGTAGAACCAGAAAGCGGAAGATTAGCTTGTGGAGATATAGGATCAGGAAAACTTGCCTCTGTTGATGCTATTTTTAATAGTATAATTGAACTTTTAGAAATTAAGAAAGATTTAGAAGGAACTAGCATGATAATAACTGCTGGACCTACAGTTGAAAGTATTGATCCAGTAAGATACATAACGAATAGATCAACTGGAAAAATGGGATATTCTATAGCTAAAAAGGCAATAGAAAGAGGAGCAGATGTAACTTTAGTATCTGGGCCTACAAATATAGTTCCACCTCAGAATTTAAAGAAATTTATTCAAATAGAATCAGCGGAAGATATGTATAATGCTGTTTTAGAAAATATGGATGAAAATCAAGTTATTATAAAGAGCGCTGCAGTTGCAGATTATAGACCTAAGGAATACTCAGATAATAAAATAAAAAAATCTGATGATGATTTAAGTATAAGACTAGATAGAACTAAAGATATTGCTTTAGAATTAGGAAAGATAAAAAATAATAAGATTTTAGTTGGATTTGCAGCAGAAACTAATGATTTATTAGAAAATGCTAAAAATAAAATTCAAAAGAAAAATTTAGATTTTATCGTAGCAAATGACTTAACTCAAGATGGTGCTGGATTTGGTGTTGATACTAATATAGTTAAGATTATAGATAGAGAGGGTGTTGTACAAGAACATCCTAAAATGAAAAAAGAAGAGGTAGCAGATGTTATCTTAGACAAAATAAAAACTCTATTAAACAAATAAGCATCTATATTTATATAGATGCTTAATTTTCATTTATAGGCAAATGTAATAGATATAATATATGAACTTATAAAGAATGAACTTACTGTAAATGATAATAACGATATAAATTTGAAATAGAGGTTAAAATATGAAGAGATTTGCAAAAGTGATAGTGAGAAATAACTCTATATACACTGACAATTTATTTACATATGAAATCCCTGAGTTTTTAAATGAAAATATAAAAATTGGGCATAGAGTACTAGTTCCTTTTGGAATTTATAATAAGCCAGTAGAAGCATTTGTATTTGATATTGTGAGCGAATTAGATGAAGATATAAAGACTAAAAAAGTAGTAGATATATTAGATGAAGAACCAATTTTTTCAAAAGATGATATAAGCTTAATTGGGTGGATGAGAAATAAATACTTATGTACTTATATAGATTGCATAAACTTATTGTATCCAAAAGGCTATAAGTTAAATAATTATAAAGTTTTAACTCTTATAAATGATGATTTAGATAATTTAAGTGATAGTGAAATGAATTTAATAAAAATAATTAAAGAAAATCATGGATGTATAAAACTTGAAAAAATAAAGAAAGTACCCAATTTAAATAACTTAATATATAAACTACAGAAAAAAAATATTATAGATGTAAAATGGGAATACAAAAACCATAAAAACGAGAAAAAAGATTATATTATAGATATATCTAAACAAATAAACAACCTAGACAGCTATATACTGGAAAATAAGATAAGACTAGGAAGTAAACAAAAAGAACTTATTAAGTTTGTACAAGAAAAGAAACCTATTGAATTAAGTAAAATAAATGATGTATTCCCATCATGTAGACAAAGTATATTAAAATTAGAAGAAAAAGGGCTTGTATGTATTGAAGAAATAGATTTATATAGAAAACCTAAAGAGATATATTCTGTAGAGGATAAAAAAATAAATTTAAATGAAGAACAATTAAATACAGTGAATATTATAAAAAGCGAAATGTTTGAAGAAAATAAAAAACCATATATGATACACGGAGTAACTGGCAGTGGAAAGACAGAAGTATATATGGAGATAATAGAGTATTCCTTAAGCCAAGGGTTAGATAGTATTGTTTTAGTCCCAGAAATTTCACTAACACCACAGACTATATCAAGATTTAAAAATAAATTTGGAGAAATAGTTGGAGTTTTTCATAGTCAGTTATCAGAAGGTGAGAAACATGATGTGTATAAACAGATAAAAGAGGGGAAAATAAGGATACTTATTGGGGCTAGATCAGCTTTATTTGCTCCATTTACAAGCCTTGGAGTTATAATTATAGATGAATTCCATGAAGGTGCGTATAAGTCTGAGAAGAATCCAAAATTTAACTCTATAGATGTTGCTAAATATATAGCTAATAAAAGAGATGTTTCCTTAGTTTTAGGGTCAGCGACTCCATCTGTTGAGGAATATTTCAATGCATTAAATGGAGAATATAAATTATTAGAAATAAATCAAAGAGCAAATAAAAAGCCTATGCCTAAAATCGAAGTTGTAGATATGAAAGAAGAGCTGATGGTAGGTAATAAAAGTATATTTAGCAATAAGTTAAAAGTTGAAATACAAAGCGCTTTAAATTGTGGAAATCAAGTTATATTATTTTTAAATAGAAGAGGATTTTCGAACTTTGTTTCTTGTAGAAAATGCGGCTATGTATTTACTTGTGAAAATTGTGATATATCTCTTACATACCATAAAAAAAATAATACTGGAAAATGCCATTATTGTGGATATGAAAAAGAAATTCCAAAAGAATGTCCAGAGTGTAAAAGTAAATATATAAAACCATTTGGAATAGGAACTCAAAAAATAGAAGAAGAAATAAAGTTAATTTTTCCGAATATAAATGTATTAAGGTTAGATAAGGATACAACATCTAGAAAAGGTGAATTCGAAAATATACTGAATGATTTTAAAAATAAGAAAGCAGATGTGTTAATAGGGACTCAAATGCTTAGTAAAGGTTTGGATTTTGAAAATGTTACTTTGGTTGGAATTTTATCTGCGGATATGATTTTGAAATTCCCTGACTTTAGAAGTTCAGAAACGACATTCCAGTTAATAACTCAAGTAGCAGGAAGAGCGGGAAGATCCGAAAAAGAAGGTAAAGTTATATTACAAACATACGATACTGACCATTATGCAATTAGACATGCTATAAAATATGATTTTAAAGGATTTTATGAAGATGAAATTAAAATAAGAAAAGCATTTGAATATGCTCCTTTTAATAATATGATTAGTGTTGTAATTAGTGGAAAAGATAACGCTAAGGTAGAGAAAAATGCTAGAAAAATGTATGATTCATTAGTATATCTACTAAGAGAACGAGGTATAAGTAATTTAGAGTTCATATTAGGGCCAAATCCTTGTTCTATAAGTAAGATAAATCAAAATTTTAGATGGCAAATACTATTTAAAGATGATGATATTGAAATTAATCTATTAAAGGGTATAATAAAATATATATGTATAACTAAGCGCGATATAGTTTTTGATAAGGATACAAATATATCAATAGATATAAACCCTTATAGTGTATTATAAAATTTTAGGAGGAATATAAAATGGCGTTAAGACAAATAGTTCAAATAGGAGAACCGGTATTAAGAAAAAAGTGTAAACATGTTGAAAAAATCGATGAAAAAATAATTCAATTATTAGATGATATGGCAGACACTATGTATGAGGCTGACGGAGTAGGACTTGCAGCTCCTCAAGTTGGAATATTAAAAAGAATAGCTGTAATAGATGTAGGTGATGGGATTATAGAACTAATAAATCCAGAGATAATAGAAACTTCAGGAACTCAAACTGATGATGAAGGATGTTTAAGTGTTGTGAATGAGTGTGGGCCTGTAACAAGACCATACTACGCAAAAGTTAGAGCTATGAATAGAAAAGGTCAAATGTTTGAAATAGAAGGTGAAGAACTTTTAGCAAGAGCATTTTGCCATGAGATAGACCATTTAGATGGAATATTATTTGTAGATAAAATTGAGAAGTAGTAGGAGTTGAAAAATATGAAAATAGTATTTATGGGAACTCCAGAATTTGCAGTTCCGTGCTTACAGAAAATAATAGATGAAGGCCACGAAGTTGTAGCAGTAGTTACTCAACCAGATAAACCTAAGGGTAGAGGTAAAAAATTAGCTATGCCGCCAGTAAAGGAATTAGCTCTAAAATATGATATACCAGTATATCAACCTTTAAAAGCTAGGGAAGAATCATTTGTTGATACATTAAAAGAAATGAACCCAGAACTTATAGTGGTTGTAGCTTTTGGACAAATACTTCCAAAGAGTATTTTAGATATACCTAAATATGGATGTGTTAATGTACATGCTTCTTTACTACCAAGATACAGAGGAGCAGCTCCTTTAAATTGGGTTATAATAAACGGAGAAGAAAAAACAGGTGTAACTACAATGTATATGGATGAAGGTCTTGACACTGGAGATATGATATTAAAAAGTGAAATACCTTTAGATGATGAAATAACTGCAGGAGAGCTTCATGATAAAATGATGATAGATGGGGCTAAAGTTTTAAAAGAAACTATCGATTTAATAGAAAAAGGTGAGGCTCCTAGAGAAAAACAAAGCAATGAAGATACTTGTTACTCACCTATAATGAATAAATCACTAGGAAATATAGATTGGAAAAAATCAGCTATAGACATACATAACCTTGTGAGAGGAATAAATCCATGGCCTAGTGCTTATACAACTTATGAAGGTCAAACTATGAAAATATGGAAAACTAAAGTCATAGATAAAAACAGTGATAAAGATCCTGGAACTATAATTAGTGTAGATAAAGAAGGAATAAATGTGTCTACAAGTGAAGGAATACTTCAAATTAAAGAGATTCAAATGGCTGGAAAGAAAAGAATGGAAGTGCCTGAATATATAAAAGGGAACAATATAAACACAGACATTATATTAGGAAGTTAAAATTATGAATTTTAAAAAATACATGACAACTACAGTGTTTTTAATAGGAATATTACTATTTTTATTGGTGGGATTAAATATTTTTATGAATAGTCTTGAAAATATATTTTCTATATTAGTAAATGGGGTAATAATAATATTATTAATTATTACTATATTTTCAACTTTAGTTACCTATATGGTTGTAAATGATAAAAAAGTAAATAAATATATAATGAAGTTTAACTTTAGTATAGTTAGCTTTTTATATCCTGTACTTATTGTTTTAGGGAATACTTTGAATGTGCCTAAAAATGAAATAAGAAAAGTATATATAAAATTAAATAATAATTATATATATAGTAATAGGTATAAGATAAAGCCTGAAGACATACTTATTTTAATACCACATTGCATTCAAAAGAGTGAGTGTAAATTAAAGATCACTACAAATGTAAGAAACTGCAAAAGTTGTGGACTTTGTAATGTAAAAGATTTAATTGACTTACAAGATAAGTACAATGTACAGGTATTTATAGCAACTGGAGGTACCTTAGCTAGAAAGAAAATAAAAGAAACTAGACCTAAGGCTGTAGTTGCGGTAGCTTGCGAAAGAGATTTAACTGCAGGAGTACAAGATATAAGACAAGTACCAGTTTTAGGAGTATTTAACAAAAGACCTAATGGGCCTTGCGTAGATACAAAAATTGATGCAAATGAAGTTGAAAATGCAATAAAATTCTTTATAGGAGAGTGTTAAATATGATGCACTATGGCTATGGATATTATTTTGATCCAACATTGTTTATTTTAATACCAGGTATATTATTTACTATGTATGCTCAGTTCAAAGTAAGTAGTACAACAAGTAGATACTTTAGAGTTCAAAGTAGATTAGGTTATACAGGAGAACAAACGGCTAGAAAAATATTAGATGCAAATGGACTTTACAATGTTAATATTGAAATGGTTAGAGGAAGTCTTAGCGACCACTATGACCCAAGAAGTAATGTAGTTAGGTTATCACAAGATGTTTATTATGGTACATCTATTACTTCTGTTTCAGTTGCAGCACATGAATGTGGGCATGCAATTCAACATGCTAAGGGATATGCGCCTCTTCAAATGAGAAGTAGTTTAGTTCCTGTAGTGAACTTTGCGTCTAATATATCTTGGTTTTTAATATTCATAGGATTATTTATGACAGGTCCTTTCTTAAAAATTGGGATATTATTATTTTCAGCATCTGTAATATTCCAAATAATTACCTTACCAGTAGAATTCAATGCATCTAGTAGAGCTATGGTTCAAATTGGGAATGAAGGTATATTAGAAGGAAAAGAGATAAAACAAGGGAGAGAAGTACTAACAGCAGCTGCGTTAACATACGTTGCAGCAGCATTAGCATCAGTGCTTCAATTATTAAGATTAATTGCAATATCACAAAGACGTGATGATTAATAGAGATTGTCCTAGGGGTTTCTAGGACTTTTTCTATTTAAATATATGGAGGTATTTAATGAACGCAAGAGAATTAGCATTTAAAACACTATACGATATAGAAAGAAATAAAAATTATTCAAATTTATCTATTAACAAAAATTTTAAAAACGTAAATATAAGTGATCAGGAAAAAGGTCTTGCAACAGAACTTATTTATGGAATTATAGAAAATAAATATTATTTAAATTATATAATAGATAAATTATCTAAGATAAAATCGAAAAAAATGTCAACCTATGTTAAAATATCATTATGGTTAGGAATTTATCAAATACTATTTTTAGATAGCATAAAAGAGCATGCAGCAGTAAACGAGAGCGTTTCTCTTATTAAAAAATATGATAAAAAGTCATCGGGATTTGTGAATGCTATACTTAGAAATGTACTAAGAAACAAAGAGACTATAATGGATATAGAAAAAGAAAATAAGGTAGATACTTTATCTATAAAGTATTCATATAGCCCGTGGATAATTGAAAAATGGATGAATGTATTTGGAGAAGAATTTACAGAGGATTTATTAGAAGCTAATTCTGAAAAACCTAATTTATATATAAGAGTAAATACAACTAAAATAACTAAAGATGAATTAATCGAAAAGTTAAAGGCTCAAGGAATTGTATGTAGTAAAGTTAATGGAATTGATGAAGCTATAATGGTACAAAATCTTAAAAATATAGAAGGTAATAAATTGTTTAGAGATGGACTTTTCACAGTTCAAGATATAAGTTCTATGCTTGTAGGAAAAGTAACAAATCCAAAAGAAGGTAGTTTGGTTTTAGATATGTGTAGTGCCCCAGGAGGTAAAACAACACATTTGGCAACTTTAATGAATAATAGTGGACAAGTTATAGCAAGAGATGTATTTGAACATAAATTAAAACTTATAAATAATACTGTTAATAGATTAGGATTAAAAAATGTAAAAGTAGAAAATTTAGATGCATTAGAAATAGATGAAAGTAGTATAGATAAATTTGATTATGTAGTATCGGATGTTCCTTGTTCTGGAATGGGAATAATAAAAAGAAAACCAGAAATAAAGTTTAAAAAAGAAGAAGAACTTAAAGACTTACCGGTTATACAAGGCGCTATTTTGAATAATGCAGCTAAGTATGTTAAAGTTGGTGGTCACTTAATATATAGTACTTGTACTATACACGATGAAGAAAATATAGATATAATTAATAAATTCTTACAAGATAATGAAAAATTTGAATTAGAACCTATTGATGAAGTTAAGATTGATTTAGATAATCAAGATAAAGGATATATAAAAATTTATCCAAATATACATGGTATGGACGGATTTTTTATAGCAAAACTTAAGAGAGTAAGGTAGGCAATTATATGGATAATAAGACATGTTTAAAAAATTTAACTGAAGAAGAAATAAAAGAGTTTTTAAAAAGTATAGGAGAGAAAGCTTTTAGAGGATCTCAAATATTTAGCTGGATTTATAAAGGAGCAAAATCTTTTGATGATATGAATAATATACCAAAAGCTCTAAGAGAAAAATTAGATGAGGTTTCATATATAGGCAGCTTAGATGTTGAATTAAAATTAGAATCTAAAATTGATGGAACTAGAAAGTATTTATTTTTACTTAATGATGGGAATATAATAGAAAGTGTAATGATGGAATATGAACATGGCGTAACCGTATGTATATCAAATCAAGTTGGATGTAGAATGGGATGTAGATTTTGCGCATCTACTATAGATGGATTACTAAGAAATTTAGAACCTTGGGAAATATTAGATCAAATAATACAAATTCAAGAGGATATAGGTAAAAGAGTGTCAAATATTGTATTGATGGGAAGTGGTGAACCTCTTGATAACTTTGATAATACTAAGCAGTTTTTAAAACTAGTAAATGAAAAGAATGGGCTTAATATAGGATATAGACATATTACATTATCAACATGTGGAGTAGTTCCTAAAATGTATGAATTAGCAGATTTGAAAATACCTATAAATTTAGCGTTGTCACTGCATTCTCCTTTTGATAAATCAAGAAAAGAGATAATGCCAATAGCAAATGCATATTCAATAAAAGAAGTTATAGATGCGTGTAAATACTATATAGAAAGTACTAATAGAAGGATTACGTTTGAGTATTCATTAATAAAAGGTGTGAATGACTCTATAGATGATGCTAATCAATTATCTAAAATTTTAAAGGGTATGTTATGTCATGTTAATTTAATACCTATAAACAAAGTGGAAGAAAGAGATTATGAAAAACCAGATAAAACTTATGTATATAAATTTAGAGATATGTTAAATGAAAAAAATATACCAGCTACTATAAGAAGAGAAATGGGAGCGGATATAAATGGAGCTTGTGGTCAATTAAGAAGAAAACACAAATAGATGAAGGGGGAAAATTATGAAATATAGTTGTATTTCCCATATTGGAAGAATAAGAAAAAATAACGAAGACTATTGCAAAGGTGAAATTATATCAACAAATTCGGGAGATATAGGAATATTTGCAATAGCTGACGGTATGGGTGGCCATAATAAGGGTGAAGTTGCAAGTGAATTAGCTGTAGAAAATATAGTGAAGTTTTTGAAAAATAACTTAGTTCAAAATGAATTTGTAAAAATAAATTATATAGATGATATTCTTAAGCAAGCTTATAATAACGTAAACTCTATAATATACAAAAAATCTAAAGATGATGAAATATGCACTGGAATGGGAACTACATTAACAACTGTAATAATACATAAAGGAAAAGTATATATTGCAAATGTAGGAGACAGCAGATGTTATATGTTACACGATGGAGAGTTTGAAAAAATTACAAGAGATCATTCTTTAGTCGAAGAACTTATAGCAAAGCATGCTATAACTGAAGAAGAAGCAAAAACACACCCAAATAGAAATATTATAACAAGAGCTCTGGGAACGGAACAAATTATATTAGTTGATATTTATAAAAAAGATATTAATAAAGATGATAAAGTTTTATTAGCTACTGATGGATTAACAGGGTTTGTAGATAAAAGCGAAATAAATGAAATTATATCTAAAGATGAGGAAGTAGAAGTTATAGCTGAAAATTTAATAAACAAGGCTAATGAACTATCAGGGAAAGACAATGTATCGGTTATATTAGTTAATTATAATTAGGATGGTGATATAGTGGGAGAAACAGTTTTAGGAAATAGATATGAAATAATAAAAAAAATAGGCGATGGAGGCATGGCTTTTGTATATGAAGCTAGAGATAAGCTTTTAAACAGAACTGTAGCCATAAAGGTTTTAAGACCAGAGTTTGTGGATGATGAAGAATTTTTAACTAAATTTAAAAGAGAAGCCGAAGCCGTTGCAAGTCTTTCGCATCCTAACATTGTAAATGTATATGATGTAGGAGAAGATGGAAAAGTTCATTACATAGTAATGGAGCTTATAGAAGGACAAAATTTAAAGGATATAATAAAAAATGAAGGTACTTTAGATGAATATACAGCGTTAGATATAGCTAAGCAAATAGCAAAAGCGTTAGGTGCCGCACATAGAAAAGGGATTATACATAGAGATATAAAACCTCACAATATACTTATATCTAATGAAGGTAGACTTGTTAAAGTTGCTGACTTTGGGATAGCTAAGGCTGTATCTAGTTCAACTATAACAAGTACTGGAAGTGTAATAGGTTCGGTACACTATTTTTCACCAGAACAAGCTAAAGGAAAATTTGTTTCAAATACAACAGACTTATACTCTTTAGGTATTGTATTATACGAGATGATAATAGGAAGAGTTCCCTTTACAGGAGAAAGCCCTATATCCATAGCGCTTCAACATATAAATGAAGAGATAGAATTTACTCAAGAAGAGAAAGTTTCTATTCCTCAAAGTGTTAGAAATATAATAAAGAAATTAACTTCAAAGTCTAGTGCTGATAGATATCAAGGTGCAGATGAGTTAATAGAAGATATCGAGTATATAGAAAAAAATATAGATTTAGATTTTATAAAAGAATATGATAATTACGCTACTCAAAAAATAGATGAAGCTGAGCTAAATAAAGCTTTAAAGTTAGCGGAGACTAAACCACAAAATATATATGAAGAAGATGACGTGGAAGAAGAACTAGACAATGTAGTTCCTGTTAAATCTTCTTCAAAAAGAAATAAGAAAAAGAATAAAAAAGAGGATAATCCTAAAAGTAAAAAAAGATGGAAAATAGCAGCTATAGTTTTAACTTTAGTGCTTATAACACAAATAGCAGTTATAGCCAAAATTGCTTTAGGATTTAAAAATAAAGATACAGCAGAAGGAACTGCTCCGAATTTAATAAATATGGAACTTGATGAAGCCCAAAAGAAAGCTGATGATTTGGGACTAAATATAAGGGTTAGTATAGAGGAATATAGTGATAGTGTTGAAAAAAATCATGTAATATCACAAACTCCAAATGCTGGAACTCCAGTTAATCCAGGAGATACAATTACTGTAACTATAAGTAAGGGTCAAAGTCAAACATCTATACCGAGTGTTGTAGGTAAGACGTTAGGAGAAGCTGGAAATATTTTAAAAGAAAATAAACTGCAATTAGGAAATGTAAAATATGTAGATAGTAATGAGGCTAAAGATATAGTTGTAGCTCAAAATCCAAACTCTGGAAATATAAAGCCAGGAGATAAGGTGAATGTAGAAGTTAGTAAAGGCCCGCAACAAAAGCCAGAACCTAAACCGGAAGAGCCGACAGAACCAGAGAAACCAACAGAACCAGAAAAACCAACTGATCCAGGAACAGGAGGATCTGGGAATGAAGGAGGAACTACAGAACCAGAAAAACCAACTAATCCAGGCGGAGAAGGAGAAACTGGAGGCGATGGTCAAGGAGGAAGCACTGGAGGAGGTCAAGGGACTAATAACGGAGGAGAAGGTCAAGGAACAGGGACACCAACACCTGCACCCCAAACTACAGATCATCAAAGTGCGAGTAATGGAACAAAACACTAGTACTTCAAATTAAACATGTAATAAATAATAATTATAAAAAGTCCAATGATTAATAATTATTGGACTTTTTTGTAATATTTATGTAAATTAATATAGATAATATTAATTAGAAGTTTAACTAAATTTTATAGGAGGAATTAAATGATAGAAGGAATTATTACAAAAGGTATTGGGGGATTTTATTATATAGATACAAATCAAGGAGTATACGAATGTAGAGCTAGAGGTATATTTAGAAAAGAAAAAATTACTCCTTTAGTAGGAGATAATGTAAAAATAAATATAATTGATGAGGAAAATAAAAAAGGTGTACTTGAAGAAATAGAAGATAGAGACACAGAATTAGTAAGACCGCCAATAGCTAATGTAAATAAAGCGATAATTGTATTTGCTATAAAAAATCCAAATCCAAATTTATCATTACTAGATAGATTCATAGTTTTAGCGGAAAGAGAATCTTTAGATATTGTTATAGTACTTACGAAGGCTGATTTAGCTACAGATGAAGAACTAAACAAATTAAAAAGTATATATGAAACGAGCGGTTACAAAGTAATACCTGTTAGTAATGAAGCTAAAATAAATATAGATAAGGTAAAAGAGGAATTAAAAGGCAATATAGTTGTATTTGCAGGTCCTTCTGGAGTAGGAAAATCAACTTTATTAAATAATATAGATAGTAAATTTCAACTGCAAACAGGTGAAGTTAGTGATAAAATAAAAAGAGGAAAACATACAACAAGACATGCAGAGCTTTTAAAGCTAGAATGTGGAGGTATGGTAGCAGATACTCCTGGATTTAGTTCATTAACTTTAGATGATATAGAAGAAGATGAATTAAAGGAATACTTCATAGAATTTGATGAGTTTTCAGATGGATGCAAATTCGGAGGAAGATGTATGCATGAAAATGAGCCTATATGTGGGGTTAAAGAAGGGGTAAATGAAGGTAAAATAGCTAAAGAAAGATATGAAAGCTACTTACAATTGCTAAAAGAAAAGAGACAATCAAAGAGGAGGTATTAAAGATGATAAAGATGGCACCATCGATTTTATCAGCAGATTTTGCAAGGTTATTAGAGGATGTTAAGAAAGTGGAAAGAGCAGGTTGTGAATATTTACATATAGATGTTATGGATGGACATTTTGTTCCAAATATAACTTTAGGGCCAGCTATTGTTAAATCATTAAGAAAAGATGTAAATATGGTATTTGATGCTCATTTAATGATAGAAAATCCAGATAACTACATAAAGGATTTTGTAGATGCTGGATGTGATATGATAGTAGTTCATGAAGAGGCTTGTACTCATTTACATAGAACTATACAAAATATTAAATCATTTAATGTTAAAGCTGGTGTTGCATTAAACCCAGCAACTCCTATAGAAAATATTAAATATATACTAAATGATATAGACATGGTGCTTATAATGACAGTTAATCCAGGGTTTGGGGGACAATCATTTATAGGAACAATGATAGATAAAATAAAAGAGTTAAAAGCATTAATAGATGAAAAAGGATTAGATGTAGATATACAAGTTGATGGAGGAATAAAACCTTCAAACGTGAGCGAAGTTGTAAAAGCAGGAGCTAATGTTATAGTAGCAGGTTCAGCTATATTTAATAGTGATGATATAGAAGCTACTGTTAAAGAATTCAGACTAAATGCATCTAAGTAAGAGGATATTATGAAAGCATGTATTTTATTAAACGGTAAAATAGAAGATTTAAACTTTTTAAAAAAGACGATTGATAAAGAAAATTACGACTATATAATCTGTGCAGATGGAGGAGCTAATTTTTTATACAAAATAAAAGTAGTTCCAGATTATATACTTGGAGATTTAGATTCTTTGGAATTAAAAGTTAAAAACTACTTTAAAGAAAAAGGTGTAAATTTTAAAAAATTCCCTGAAAGAAAAAATGAAACAGATACACAATTGTGTATACATTTAGCTAAAGGGTTAGGCATTGTTGATATAGACCTTTTAGGGGCATTAGGAGGGCGTATAGACCATACTGTCGCTAATATAAACCTTATGTACTATATCAAAAAATTAGGACTAAATCCTGTAATAAAAAACAATAAAGAAGATTTACATATGATAGAAAGTGAATATATCGATATATTCGGGAAAAAAGGAGACACGATATCGGTTTTACCTGTTAATGGAGATTCGTCAGGCATAACTCTTGAAGGGCTTGAATACCCACTTAAAGATGCAACTATAGAATATGGAGACCCGATAGGTATATCAAATGTAATGGAAAGTGATAAATGTAGAATAACTGTCGGGAAAGGAACTTTGTTGATAGTTAAAAACATAGAGCCAGTATAGTTTAAGCTATGCTGGCTCTATGTTTTTAATAAAATATCGTATAGCTTGGTCTATTTTTAGTAATTTGTATTAAAGAAAAGAAATCATGAATATGATATTGTAGGAAGTTATTTATAGGAGGGAATAGTTTGAGGAATCAATACAGAAATTTACTTGGAATTTTATGCTTAGCAACGGGATTAACTGTAATTTTAGCGTTGATACTTCCAAATTGGATGTGGATGATACTGCTAGCTATTGTCCTTATAGGGTGTGGAGTAATGTTATTTATGTAAAATAAATATTATTTTTAAGGGGGATATTGGAATGAAGGTAATAACTGTTAAATGTCCAAAATTTTTATCTAAGATAATAGTTTTTTTTATGAGAAAAAAATAGTCTTGAGACAAAAAAATAAAAGCCTACTGCGTGTAGGCTTTTTTTACTAAAACTAAGCTCTTTCAACTTTTCCAGAACGTAAACATCTAGTACAAACTTTTATTCTCTTTGGAGTACCATCTATTATCGCTCTAACGTTTCTTAAGTTAGCAGACCAAGTTCTTCTGCTATGTTTATTTGAGTGGCTCACTTGGTTTCCTGAAACTTTACCTTTACCACATACGTTACATACCTTTGCCATTTTACGTACACCTCCTTAAATGATAACTATAACACTGAAAACACAGTTTATATTAACATAAATCTCTAAAAAATGCAATAGAAATATATATTTGTCTTACACATATTGAAGAAATTCTTGTTATCATATAAAATTATATATATAATTCTATATAAAGTAAATATTAAAGTTAAAAATAAAATTAAAAATAATTTTAGGGGGTCAAACCATGAGCGCTAAAATAAACAACGAATTTGGAACAATAGAAATAGACAAGCATGTTATAGCACAAATAGTATATCAATCTGCGATGGAAAGTTATGGATTAGTAGGACTGGCATATAAGACAAAAGGCATAGTTGAATTATTAAAAGGAGAAAATGCTACTAAAGGTGTTAGCGTACAAGAACTAGAAGATGGAACTATAGCTATAGAACTTTACGTAATAATGCAATATGGAACAAATATATCAACTGTTGCAAATAACATAATAGATAAAGTAAAATATACAATTGAGAAAATAACTGCGTTAAAAGTAAGTAAAATAGATGTTAATGTTCAAGGTATACGAGTTAAGTAATTTAGGAGGAAAAATATGATTCAATATATTGATGGGAAAAATTTAAGAGACATGTTTGTCTCTGGTGCAAATAATCTTCAAAACAGTAAAGATTATGTAGATAAACTGAACGTGTTCCCAGTTCCAGATGGAGACACAGGGACAAATATGTCTCTTACGATATCTTATGCTATGAAAGAATTATCAAAAGTTAGTGAAGATGATATAACTAATATAGGTAAATCTTTAGCAAAAGGATCTTTAATGGGAGCTAGAGGTAACTCAGGTGTTATATTATCTCAAATAATAAGAGGATTCACAAAATCTATAGAAGGAAAAGAAAAACTAAGTTCTATGGATTTAGCTCAAGCATTTAAAAATGGATCAGACACGGCTTATAAGGCTGTTATAAAACCAATAGAAGGAACTATATTAACTGTAGTTAGAGAAAGTGGAGAGTATGCTATAAAAGCTGCTAAGAAAGAGCAAGATATACTGAAATTTTTAGAATTGGTTATAAAAGAAGCTAATGAGTCTTTAGAAAGAACTCCAGATTTACTTAAAAACTTAAAAGACGCTGGAGTTGTTGATTCAGGTGGTAAAGGACTAGTACTTATATATGAAGGTATGTATGAGGCATTAAAAGGTAATGTGATTGCTGCTAATGGGCCAGGATCATCAAGTTCTTCTTCAGTGGAAGCTATGCAAGGTGAGATAAACACTGATGATATAAAATTTGCTTATTGTACAGAATTTATATTAGAAAGCAATAAAGTAACTTATGATAAAATAAGAGATATAATGTTAGATTATGGAGACAGTTTAGCAGTAGTTGGAGATGAAGGATTAATAAAAGTTCATGTTCATACTAATGAACCTGGATCAGTACTTCAAGAGGCTTTAAAATATGGACAATTAGTTACTATAAAAATAGAGAATATGAAAGTTCAGCATGAAAATATTTTAGTTGAAAATCAAACAGCAGTATCAGAAGAACCTGCTAAGGAATATGGATTTATAGCTACATCAATGGGTAGTGGATTAGCAGATATATTTAAAGACTTTGGAGTTGACTACATAATAGAAGGTGGGCAAACAATGAATCCTAGTACAGAGGATTTCATGAAAGCTATAGAGTCTATAAATGCAGAAAATATTATAATACTACCAAACAATAGTAATATAATAATGGCTGCAAACCAAGCTAAAGCATTAAGTGACAAAAACATAATAGTTATACCAAGTAAAAACGTACCACAAGGATTTACATCTCTTGTAAGTTTTAATGCTGATGCAAGTGTAGAAGAAAATGAAGCTACAATGGTAGAAGCTTTATCAATGGTAAAATCAGGGCAAGTTACTTATGCAGTTAGAGATACTGTTATGAATGATATAGAAGTAAAAGAAGGAAACTTCATAGGAATAGGTGAAGGAAAGCTATTATCGGCAGGAGAAAAGAAAGAAGATATAACTTTAGGATTAATAGAAAAATTAGTAGACGAAGACAGCGCAATTATAACTTTATTCTATGGAGAAGAAGTAACTGAAGAAGAAGCTAACGAGTTTAAATCGATATTAGAAGAAAAATACGAAGATATAGATATAGAACTTTATTATGGCGGGCAGCCAATATACTATTATTTAATATCTGTTGAATAATATTTCAGAAATCCTGTATAATCTTACTATTAGGTAAGTTAAATTATACAGGATTTTTTTTAGGGTGATAAATATGAATAATTTAAATAAAGAAATTAAATATGTAAAAGGAATTGGTCCAAAACGTGCTAATAAACTAAGTAAATTAGGTATATTTACTGTATCTGACTTGCTTTTTTATTTTCCAAGACAATATGAAGATAGAAATAATCTAAGAAAAATATTTGAACTAAAAGATGAAGAAAAAGTAACTATAAGAGCTATTGTAAGTAGTATAGAGACGTCTAATGTTAGAAAGGGTCTAGTGATAACTAAGGTAGGCGTAAGGGATGAAACGGGGTTCGCTAGATTAGTATTTTTTAACCAAGAGTATATAAGTTCTACTTTGAAAAAAGGAGATACTGTATTTGTATTTGGAAAAGTTAAGAAAACTTCTTATGGAATTGAGATGAGTTCTTGTGAAGTTGAACAAATGAGCAACAATCCTAAAAGCACATGTGGAATAATGCCTATATATCCGCTGACCTATGGATTAACAAATAAAGAGCTTATAAACATAGTAAAAACTGTTTTTAGTAATGAACAAATTTATATTAAAGAATACCTTCCAAATAAAATTATACAAAAGTATAAACTTTGCAGTATTGATTTTGCAGTTAAAAATATACATTCGCCGACTAACAAAGAAAGTTTAAAAGTAGCACTATACAGGTTAGTATTTGAAGAATTTTTAATGCTTCAGCTAGGTCTATTTCTATTCAAAAATGGTGTTACTGAAAAATCTGGTGTTAAGTTTGAAAAAGAGCAAAACCTTGTTAAAATATTAAACTCTTTACCATTTAAACTTACAAATGCACAAAATCGAGCATTAAATGAAATTATTGATGACATGAACTGTGAGAAAGTAATGAATAGATTGGTTCAAGGAGATGTAGGAAGTGGTAAAACAGTAGTAGCACTTTTAGCATTGGCAAATTGTGTTTTAAATGGCTATCAAGGGGCTTTAATGGCACCTACTGAGATATTAGCAGAACAACACTTTATATCTTTAAATGAAACGCTATCACCGTTTGGAATTAATGTAGGATTGCTGGTAGGTAGTTTAACGAAAAAACAAAAAGAGAGTGTATTACAAAGAGTAAAAGATAATGAAATTGATATTTTAATTGGAACTCATGCGCTTATAGAAGATAAGGTGGAGTTTAACAATTTAGGCATAGTAATAACCGACGAACAACATAGATTTGGAGTTAGACAAAGAAATAAACTTTCAGAAAAGGGATACAATCCTGATATTTTGGTTATGACAGCTACTCCAATTCCTAGAACCTTAGCTTTAATTTTGTATGGAGATTTAGATATATCTATAATTGATGAACTTCCACCAGGAAGACAACCTATTGAAACTTTAGCTGTGTATAAGGATAAGAGGGAAAAAGCGTATAATAGTTTAGTAAGGTCTGAAGTTCAAAAGGGTAGACAAGTTTATATAGTATGCCCTTTGGTAGAAGAAAGTGAAGCTATAGAGGCTAAGGCTGCTGTAGATTTAGTAGAGGAGCTAAAGAGTGAATTTTTTAGTGACTTGAGATTAGGTCTTTTGCATGGTAAAATGAAACCTAGTGAAAAAGATGAAACAATGAAAAAGTTTAAGAACAAAGAATTAGATATACTAGTATCTACAACTGTTATTGAAGTTGGAGTAAATGTACCTAATGCAACCCTTATGATAATTGAAAATGCAGAACGATTTGGATTAGCTCAACTACATCAGTTAAGAGGTAGGGTTGGTAGAGGAAGTCATAAATCTTATTGTATATTGATTTATTCATCGAAATCAGAAGTGTGCTCTCAAAGAATGTCCATTATGGAAGAAACAACAGATGGATTTAAAATCTCAGAAAAAGACCTTGAGATTAGGGGGCCAGGTGAGTTCTTTGGAACAAGACAACATGGGTTACCAGAGCTAAAGGTGGCTAATATATTTAAGCATATGAAAATATTGAAAATAGCTCAACAAGAGGCTAGATATATAATAAGTGAAGATCCAAAACTTAATAATTATGAAAATGAAAAAATAAAAAAAGAAATATTGAAGAAATTTGAAAATAGATTGGAAGAAATATCATTAAATTAGGAAATAATTTGTGATAAAATAAAATGGAAGGAGAAATTATATTGAGAGTAATTTCAGGAAAAGCCAGAGGACTAAAATTAAATACACCTAAAAGTGAAGATGTTAGACCAACTACTGATAGAGTTAAAGAATCTTTATTTAATATAATTAACCCATACATAATGGATGGAGATATTTTAGATTTATTTGCAGGTACAGGATCTCTAGGTATAGAGTGTTTATCAAGAGGTGCTAACAAATGTGTATTTGTAGATTTAAATAGAAGTAGTATTGATATAGTAAAAAGTAATATAAAAAAAGCTAGGGTAGAAGAAAACAGTGAAGTCATGAATGTTGATTTTAAGTCGGCAATTGAAAGAGTTAAAAATAATTCGTACAAGTTTGATGTTATATTTATGGACCCTCCATATTACAAAGATATGTTCCAAGATGCATTAGAGAGAATTGATAAGTCAAACATACTAAAAGAAGATGGTATTATAGTTGTTGAACATGATACAAAACAAGAATTTCCAGAGAATGTTGGGAACCTAGTTAAAAACAGAAATAAAAAATATGGAAACACTACGCTTACATTTTATAGTATGGAGGATTAATAATGGAAAATACAGTTAGAAAAGCTATATTTGCAGGAAGCTTTGACCCTATAACAAATGGGCACTTAGACATAATAGAAAGAGCTTCTAAATTATTCGATGAACTACAAATAGGGGTACTTTATAATCCGAATAAAAAGGGACTATTTACATTTGAAGAAAGAGTCAAGTTAATAAAAGAATGCACAAACCATATTTCTAATATAAAAATAGTTAGTTTTGATGGGCTTTTAGTCAACTATTGTGAAAAAAATGGTATCCAGACTCTAGTAAGAGGTATAAGAAATGGAGCGGATGTAGAGTATGAACTTCAAATGGCTCATATGAATAAAGAATTAAATCCAAATATAGAGACTGTAATATTACCTACGACTACTAAGTATTCATACATAAGTTCATCTCTTATAAAAGAAGTGTTAAATTTTGATGCAAATATAGAGAATTTAGTGCCTAAGGTGATTTTAGAAGAATTAAAAAGAAAAACTAATAGGGGGAAATAACATGAATATAGATTTAGAAATAATGGAACTATTAGAGGAGTTAGAAAGTGCTATAAATAATGCAAGTTCAATTCCCTTTTCGCATAAATCAGGAATAGACAAAGAAGAAGTTTTAAGTATTATATCAGACATAAAAGTTATACTTCCAGAAGAAGTTAAACAAGCTGTATGGATAAACAAAGAAAGACAAAAAATACTTAATAATGCGAACCAAGATGCAGAAATTTTGATAGAACAAGCAAAAAAAGAAGCTATCCAAATAATTGAAAAAGCAAATAAAGAAAGTGAAGATATGAAAAAAAATTCCGAAGAAATAATAAAATCATACATAGATTCAGATGGTTTAGTAGTTGAAGCCGAAGAAAAAGCTAAATCTATAGTGGAGAAAGCAGAATATATGGCTAAAGAAATTAAAATAGGGTCTATAAGATATGCAGATGATGTTTTAGAGGGATTACAATATAATCTTCAAAGTATAATGGATGAAATATCAACAAATAGAAGTGAACTAAGTGAATAAAAAATAGCTGACTCAAAATGCGATTGAGTCAGCTATTTTTTATTTTTTTAAAAATTATAAAAGAAGAAATAAAATAAATTATTACTAGTAAAGGTAAAATTATATGATAGTTATTTATGTATAAGCTCCAAATTGAGCTATTATAAAACACATTAGATGTAGTAGATAGTTTTATAAATAAATTACTAGAATTTATTAATGGATAAAATGCAAAAGTGAAAACAGCTGCGAATACTCCGTGTAAAAATTTAGAAATTATATATGTACCTGTATTTATATCTGTTTGAGCTAAAAAACTACAACATTGAGCCAATATAGAAAGACCACTAAATGCTATTATGAAGCTACATAATGAAGCTCGTATTATTTCAGGTATATTAGATACGCTAGATATTTGATTACATCCAATCGTTATTTCAAATAAACCACTTATAAAAGAAGAACATAAATCAAGAGAAAATCCAAATATAGATAATGGAATGTAAATTATGTAAGAAATCAAATTTATAAACTTAAATATAGATAAAACTTTAAATACAACTGAAAATACTATGACGAATCCGCCAACCATAAGTATTGTATTTACCCCACTAAAAACAGCATCTCCAAATAAAACGAAAAATCCTTTATTTTCTTTTTTTCTAAATTCCATAATTTTTTTTACTTCAAATTTAAAATTGAAGTTATCATTACTTACACTTTCTTTGCCATAATTTTTGAATAATATTCCAACAGTTAAAGATCCTAAGTAATGGCAAAGTAACATTAAATAGCCTAATGAAGGGTTATTAAACATTCCAATGGAAACTGCACCGACTATAAAAAGTGGACCAGATGTAGAACAAAAGGAAACTAGCCTTTGAGCTTCAAATTTAGAAATTTCATTGTTTTGTCTAAGTTCAGAAGCAAGCTTTGCTCCAACTGGATATCCTGATACTGTAGATATAGCGAAAACTAAAGAACTTTTGCCAGACACATTAAAAAGTTTTTTTGTAACTGGATTGATTATTAATCCTAAAACATCTACAAATTTAAGTCTAACTATTAAATTAGCAGCTATTATAAATGGTAATAAGGATGGTATCAAGGTGTCTACCCATATTGAAAATCCATTTTTAGCTGCCAAAATAGAATCTTTAGGAAATAAAATTATACCTATTATAAGTAGCATAACGATTAAAGATGGAGTTAAAAACTTTAAAAATTTTATTTTCTTCAAAATATCACCTACTTTGCTATACTCTTTAATAAGTATATTAAAAGTAATTATGAACTATGATAAAATTCATTGGCTTTGAGGAGTCAAACGCTTGAAGCATTTCATATGGTAAAAAATTAACTTTGAAACTGATAAAAACCTACCTAAGAAAGGCAGGTTTTTATCAGTTACTTTATGTATTTAGGTGATATATAATAATCCATAGGGCCTTTAAGTAAAGATTTATTATTTTTATAATAAGGGACATTATACATATTTGTAGCTTTTATATCATATTTGATTAGTGTTTTGAAAGTTTCATTTTCAGCAAAATTTATATCTGAAAATTTATTTATAATTTTTATATTAGAGTTTAATTTTATTTGTTTTATTATCTCTCTACCTTTATCGTTAAAGGCTAAAATCCTAACATAAGGCATTTCGTTTATATCTTTTACTAACGCCATATCTTTTTTTGATATTCCAAGTAATATATTATTCAATATTCTTTTTATTTTAGTTAATGTGTATCTTTTTGATTTAACGCTTTGTTGAAGTTCGTATAAGTTATTACATGTGAAAATTGATTTGTATATTTTATTTTCTATACCTTCATTAACATCGAAATAGCTGCTTAATATATCAAAATCTCGTATAACTAATTCTCTTATAGTATCAAAATAAACTTCATCAAACATAGGATTAAATCCTGTATTCATAGAATCAGATATTAGATTGAAAGTTTTTTCGGGAACAACTGAGTATATGTCATTTATGTTTTTTGAATCTTTAAGTGATTTTCTAATTGCAGTAGCAGAACAAATTTCACTACTAATATCTTCAGAATTATAAGATGCTTGTACTCTAGTTATTGTAAAAGGCTTTATGTTGCTTTCATGTCTCAATAAACTTTTTATGTACTCCATTCCTAGGATATTATTAGAAGAATTTAATATTGTATTTAAATTTTGTTTATCTATATTATTTATAACATTATTTGTAATCAAATAATCACACAAAGCTTTGCTTCTCGCTGTAGCAAATAAAATTCCTTCATCTAGGTTTTTCTTTAAAAGTAATTTAAAATCCTCAGGTTCAGAAACTAATACTTTTGATATCTCAGTTAGCAAATCTATATTACCTTCTTCGCTACCAAAACATATAGAATCTATACAATTTAATGAGTTTAGTAGAGTTATAGCACCATGAGCAAAGAATTCTGCACTTTGGCACGCGAAAAGAGTAGGAAGCTCTACGACTAAATCTACTCCGTTTGAAACTGCAATTTCAGCTCTTTTATATTTATCAAATAGAGCAGGTTCTCCTCTTTGTAAAAAATTACCGCTCATCACAGCTATACTATGAGTAGCATTTGTTTTTTCTAAAGATTGTTTTAAATGATATAAGTGACCATTATGAAATGGATTATACTCGACTATAAGACCTAAAATGTTCATAAAAACCTCCTTTTATATTAAATATATACAAAAACAAAGGATTTATTGTTTATATATAGAATTATTTATTGTTTGCTTTTTATAAAAATAAGTTATATCCTATTATAATATTAAACAAAATTGAGAACAATAATTCTTGAGTTAAATATAAATAACTTAAAAAATATCATAAACTATGTACTTTTATGAAAAAAAATGGTATAGTAAATAGTGATAAATTTGTTTAATGTATACAAGTAATGATATCGATTTTTAAAATTGTTAATTAAAAATAATTACATATTATTGTTAAAGATTTAAGGAGGTATACTAATGAAAGTATTAGTATTAAACTGTGGTAGTTCTTCATTAAAATATCAATTAATAGATATGTCAAATGAAGAAGTTTTATGTATAGGATTAGTTGAGAGAATAGGAATCGAAGGTTCTATATTAAAGCAAGAAAAAGATGGAGTAGAAGGTAAGCTTGTAGTAGAGCAACCAATGAAAAATCACCAAGATGCTATAAAATTAGTATTAGAAGGTGTAGTTGATCCTAAATTCGGTGGAGTTAAGGATATAAGCGAAGTTGAAGCTGTAGGACACAGAGTTGTACACGGTGGAGAGAAATTTGCTAGTTCAGTTAAGATAAATGATGAAGTTATGAAAGCATTAGAAGAGTGTGTTGAATTAGCACCACTTCATAACCCAGCTAACATAATGGGAATAGAAGCTTGTGAAGCTATACTTCCAGGAGTACCAATGGTTGGAGTATTCGATACTGCATTCCATCAAACTATGCCTAAGAAGTCATACTTATATGGATTACCTCATGAATTATACACTAAGTATGGAGTAAGAAGATACGGATTCCACGGAACTTCTCACAAGTATGTATCTCAAAGAGCTGCAGAAATGTTAGGAAAGAACGTAGAAGACTTAAAAATAATAACTTGTCACTTAGGAAACGGAGCTTCTGTAGCTGCTGTTGATGGTGGTAAATGTGTAGATACTTCAATGGGATTCACTCCATTAGAAGGATTAATAATGGGAACTAGATGTGGAGATATAGATGCTGCTATATTACCATTCTTAATGGAAAAAGAAGGATTAGACGCTAAAGGTTTATCTGACTTAATGAACAAACAATCTGGGGTATACGGAATGACTGGTATATCAAGTGACTTCAGAGATATAGAAGGAGCTGCTGCAAAGGGAGATGAAAAAGCTCAAGTTGCATTAGATGCTTATGTTCAAAGAGTTCAAAAATACATAGGAGCTTACGTTGCAGAGATGAACGGTGTAGATGCTGTAGTATTTACTGCTGGTGTTGGTGAAAATGGTATAGAGATAAGAGAATCTATAGCTTCTAACATGGAATTCTTAGGAATGAACTTAGATAAAGAAGCTAACAAAGTTAGAGGAAAAGAAACAGTAATATCTACTGCAGATTCAAAAGTTAAGATATTATTAGTTCCAACTAACGAAGAGTTAATGATAGCAAGAGATACTGTTGCATTAGTAAAATAATTGCAATTGGATATAATATAATTAAGGTAGGTTAAAACCTACCTTAATTTTTGCCAAGAAATAAATTAACTATCAAGTAAAAATACTTGACAAACAAAGCTTATATTTGTATAATAAATTTGGCAATAAATTGAGGTGAACTT
Organism: Paraclostridium sp. MRS3W1; assembly: GCF_032465715.1. Taxonomy (NCBI): domain Bacteria; kingdom Bacillati; phylum Bacillota; class Clostridia; order Peptostreptococcales; family Peptostreptococcaceae; genus Paraclostridium; species Paraclostridium sp. MRS3W1. The sequence goes on from NZ_JAWDJM010000050.1 coordinate 33,306, forward strand.
AATGAAGATTAGTTTAGATAAGATTATAAGAAAAGAAACTGATAATTTACACTTGAATTTTTGCGAAAAAATTGATAGTATTAATTATTGTGATAATACTTATAAATTAACTTCTCCACTTAATTTAAACGGAACAATAAGTAAAACTAATAAGGGTTTATTTTTAGATTGCAATGTTGAATTTAATATAGTTGATAATTGCGCTAGATGTTTAAGTGAAGTAGAAGTAAAATTAAGTTATCCTATTCAAGGATTTTTAGTTAAGCAAGAAGTGGATGAAAATGAAGTAGAAGAGTTTGATGTTTATACTTATAAAAACGATGAAGTTGATTTCATAGATTTAATAGAACAAACATTAGATTTTAATCTGCCTCAAAGAGTTCTTTGTGATGAAGATTGTAAAGGCCTATGCCCTACTTGTGGGACAAACTTAAATAAAAAAGTTTGTTCTTGTGATGAAACTGCGAACGACGAGGAGATAATAGATCCCCGTTTTGCTAAATTAAAAGAAATGTTTAAAAATGACTAAGGAGGTGGCGTAAATGGCAGTACCAAAGCGTAAAACATCTAAATCAAATACAAAAATGAGAAGAGCAGCTAACTCAAAGATGGTAGCAACTGGATTCGTAAGTTGCCCACAATGTCATGAGCCAAAGTTACCACATAGAGTATGTCCAGATTGTGGATATTATAAAGGTAAAGAAGTTGTTTCTAAGTAATACTTCTAAAAAACATGTAGAATACTCTACATGTTTTTTTTTGCTTAAATATGAAAAAAATTGTGATAATATTTAAGTGTACGCAAAAATTATAAATAAAAAATAAATAAGTGGTTGATTATTTATAATTAATATTATATACTACTATTAGTAGTTGGTACTAATTCCAACTATAAAAACTTGGAGGTAATATGAAAAAGAAGAGCAAAGCACAAAGACAAGAAGAACTTGTTGGAATGCTAAAAGACGATCCTTTTTATACAGATGAAGAATTAGCAAGCATCTTTGATGTAAGTATACAAACCATAAGACTTGATAGACTTGCATTAAATATCCCAGAACTTAGGGAGAGAGTTAAGCAAATAGCTGAAACTGAAACATCTAAAGTTAAAACTTTAGGTATAAAAGAGATAACAGGAGAGATAATTGACTTATCTGTAGGTCAATTAGGCATATCCATGTTGGATATTACCGAAGACATGATCTACTCCAAAACTGGAACTCTTAAGGATGAATATATATTTTCAATGGCTAATTCATTAGCTATGGCGATTTTAGATGCGCCTAAGGTAATAATGAGATTTGCTAATATAAAAACGCTAAAACATATACAACAAAAAGATAGGCTCATAGCGAAAGCTGAGATTTATAAAAACATAGATAAAAAACATTATGTAAAAGTTGTTGTTAACAATAAAGCGCAAGAGCAAATTTTCAGAGGAAAATTTATATTTGAAGAGTTAGTTTAGGAGGAGAATAATATGAAAATTGTAATTGATGGAATGGGCGGAGATAATGCACCAAAGTCTAATGTAGAAGGTGTAGTTAACGCTATAAAAGAATATGGTGTAGATATAATAATCACTGGAGATAAAGAAATATTAGAAAATGAATTTGCAAAACATGAATTTGACAAAAGTAAATTAGAAATAGTTCATACTACTGAAATTATAGAGAATGAAGATAAACCAGTTAAAGCAATAAGATCTAAAAAAGATTCGTCAATGGTTGTAGCTTTAAGAATGGTAAAAGAAAATAAAGCAGATGCAATAGTATCAGCAGGAAATACAGGAGCATTATTAGCAGGTGGTTTATTTGTGGTAGGTAGAATAAAAGGAATAGACAGACCTTGTTTATGCCCAGCTATACCAAATGTAAAAGGTGGAATGACACTTATTGCAGATGGAGGAGCTAATGCAGATTGTAAGCCAATAAACTTAGTTGAATTTGCAGGTATGAGTAATATTTATGCAAGCAAAGTATTAGGAATTGAAAACCCTAGAGTTGCTCTTGCGAATGTAGGAATAGAAGAGGGCAAGGGAAATGACTTAGCAAAGAAATCATATGAAGAACTTAAAAAATTAAATTTAAACTTCATTGGAAATATAGAAGCAAGAGAATTAATAAACTCATATACAGATATAGTTGTGTGTGATGGATTTACAGGAAATATTTTATTAAAATCAGCAGAAGGTATTGCGATGTCAATATTAGGCCTTTTAAAGGAAACTTTCCTAGCTAGTACAAAAGGTAAATTAGGAGCAATGCTGTTAAAAGATGATTTGAGAAAATTAAAAACTATGATGGATTACTCAGAATATGGAGGAGCGCCTCTTTTAGGTGTTAATGGAGGAGTTATAAAAGCTCATGGAAGTTCTGATGCAAAAGCTGTAAAAAATGCTATAAACCAAGCAATAAAATTTGCAAAGGGAGATGTAGTCGAAGATATTAAAGCATTTATAAAGACTATAGAAGAAAATAGCGAAGAAGAATAGAAAAGTACCACTTGGAGGTTAATTTATGAATACAAAGGCTGGTATATTAGGGGTTGGAAGTTATGTTCCTAAAAAGGTAATGACTAACTTCGATCTTGAAAAGATAATGGATACATCAGATGAATGGATAAGAACAAGAACAGGAATAAATGAAAGACGATTAGTAGATGAAAATGAAGCAACATCAGATCTTGCAACTAAAGCAGCTATAAAAGCAATAGAAAATGCAAACTTGACTCCAGAAGATATAGATTTAATTATAGTAGCTACAATTACACCAGACATGGTATTTCCATCTACAGCATGCTTAGTTCAAGCAAACATAAATGCAACTAAAGCAGCAGGTTTTGACCTTGAAGCGGCATGCTCAGGATTTATATATGGTATAACAATAGCAAAACAATTTATAGAAACTAAAACATATAAACATGTATTAGTAATAGGAGCAGAAGCTTTATCAACAATATTAGATTATGAAGATAGATCTACAGCAATATTATTTGGAGATGGAGCTGGAGCGGTAGTTATGGGACCAGTTGAAGAAGGCGGAGTATTATCTACAAATTTAGGCTCTGATGGAAATGGTAAAGATTATCTTAAAGTACCAGCTGGAGGTTCTAAGTTGCCAGCTAGTGAAGAAACTGTTAAAGATAGATTGCATTACATACAAATGGCAGGAAGTGATGTATTTAAATTTGCTGTTAGAATAATGCAAGATGCATCTGTTAAATGTATAGAAAGTGCTAACTTAAGTATACAAGATGTAGATTACCTTATACCACACCAAGCTAATATAAGAATAATAGAAGCTTCAGCAAAAAGATTAAACTTAAGTATGGATAAAGTATATGTGAACTTAAATAGATATGGAAACATGTCAGCAGCATCAATTCCAGTAGCGCTAGATGAAGCCTATAGAGAAGGAAAAATTAAAAAAGGCGATAATGTAGTTCTAGTAGGATTCGGAGGCGGATTGACATGGGGAGCTTCTTTAATTAGATGGAGTATATAAGGAGGAAATTATGAAGGATTTATGTGAATTATTAAATATAAAATACCCTATAATCCAAGGTGGGATGGCTTGGGTAGCAACTGCTGAATTAGCAGCAGGAGTATCAAATGCTGGAGGATTAGGAATAATTGCAGCAGGAAATGCACCAAAAGAAGTAATAAAAGAGCAAATAAAAAAGTGCAGAGAATTAACAGATAAACCGTTTGGAGTTAATGTTATGCTATTATCTCCATTTGTAGAAGAGATAATGGATTTAATAGTAGAAGAAAGAGTAGAAGTAATAACTACAGGAGCTGGAAATCCAGCAAAATATATAGAGCGATTAAAAGAAGTAAATACAAAGATTATACCCGTAGTTCCAACTATTGCACTAGCAAAAAGAATGGAAAAGCATGGTGCAGATGCAGTAATAGTTGAAGGAACAGAAGCAGGAGGACATATAGGAGAGCTAACAACAATGGTTCTAACTCCTCAAGTTGTAGATAATGTAAATATTCCTGTAATTGCAGCAGGAGGAATTGCTGATGGTAAAGGATTGGCAGCAGCACTATGCTTAGGGGCTAGTGGTGTACAAATAGGAACAAGATTTATTTGTAGTGATGAATGCATAGCTCATGAAAACTATAAAAATCTTATTTTGAAATCTAGAGATAGAGATGCAATAGTTACAGGAAGAAGTACTGGGCATCCAGTTAGAACATTAAAAAATAAATTGGCTAAAGATATATTAAATATGGAAAAAGAAGGAGCTAATCCTTTAGATATAGGTCAAAAAGGTGTAGGATCATTAAGAATGGCAGTTGTAAATGGAGATGTAGATAATGGATCATTTATGGCAGGTCAAATAGCATCATACATAAATGATGTGAAGCCTTGTAAACAAATAATAGAAGATATAATGGAAGAATCAAAATCTATATTATCTAAAATAAATAAAAAATTGGAGGTATAGTATGGGTAAGGTTGCATTAGTATTTCCTGGTCAAGGAGCTCAATATGTAGGTATGGCAAGTGATATATATAACAATGATGACATAGCTAAAAAAATTATTGATGAAGCAGAAAGATCAGTTGGAATAAATTTAAAAAAGATAATGTTTGAAGGTAGTGATGAAGAACTAGCTAAAACAGAAAATACTCAACCAGCTATAGTTACTCATAGTATAGCGTTATTTGAAAGTTTAAAAGATAAGATAGATTTAAAGTATGATGCATGCTTAGGGCTATCACTAGGAGAATATAGCGCTTTAGTAGCAGCAGATGCAATGGATTTTAACGATGCTGTAGCGGTAGTTAAAAAAAGAGGCAAGTATATGCAAGAAAGTGTACCTTTAGGAAAGGGGACTATGGCAGCTATACTAGGGTTAGATAGAGAAAAAGTAAATGAGGTTATAGAACAAGTTGATAATGGAATAATAGAGGTTGCAAATTATAACTCTCCAGGTCAAATTGTAATATCAGGGGAGACAGGTACGGTAAAAGATAGTATAAGTTTATTTAAAGAAAACGGAGCAAAAAAAGCTGTTGTACTAAATGTAAGTGCACCTTTTCATTCATCTATGCTAGAACCAGCTGGATTAAAGCTAAAAAAAGAATTAGATGATATTAAACTAAGAAAATGTAAGGTATCTGTAGTTTCAAATGTAAATGCAGATTATTATACAGACAACTATAAAGATCTTTTGGTTAGTCAAGTGAGCTCATCTGTTTTATGGGAAGATTCAATAGAAAAGCTAATAAATGAAGGGTTTGATACATTTATTGAAATCGGACCAGGAAAAGTGCTAAAAGGATTTATAAATAAAATTTCCAAAAAGAATAAAGTTGATACTAAAGTTTATAACATTGATAATATGGAATCTATGAATGACTTTGTTGAAACTTATAAAAGAGGTGAAATATAATGGTTAACTTACAAGATAAAGTAGCAATTGTAACTGGAGGATCTAGAGGTATAGGTAAAGCTATAGCTAAAAAACTAGCATCACAAAAAGCAAATGTTGTAATAAACTATACATCAAATGAAGAACATGCTTTAAAAACTAAAGAAGAAATAGAATCATATGGTGTTAAAAGTATGATAGTAAAATGCGATGTATCTAAAAGTAGCGAAGTTGACAATATGATAGAGTCTGTAGTTAAAGAGTTTGGAAAAGTAGATATATTAGTAAACAATGCTGGTATAACAAAAGATGGACTTTTAATGAGAATGAAAGAAGATGACTTTGACAAGGTTATCGATATAAATCTAAAAGGTGTTTTCAACTGCACAAAAGCAGCTACTAAATATATGATGAAAAAAAGATATGGAAAAATAATAAACATATCATCTGTAGTTGGAATAATAGGAAATCCAGGGCAAGCAAACTACTGTGCATCTAAAGCAGGTGTAATAGGGCTTACAAAATCAAGTGCTAGAGAATTGGCATCAAGAAACATAAGTGTAAATGCTATAGCTCCAGGATTTATAGATACAGATATGACTAGTGTTTTAAATGAAGATTTAAAATCTAATATGTTAAAAAACATTCCGCAAAATAGATTTGGAGAGCCTGATGATGTGGCTAATGCAGTATTGTTTTTAGCAAGTGATATGGCAAGTTATATAACAGGTCAGGTTATAAATGTAGATGGTGGAATGGTAATGCAATAAAAAAGTAAAAATATAAGTTTAAATAAAATTTAGGAGGAATTAAATTATGTTTGAAAAAGTTGTAGAAATAATAAAGGATCAATTAGGAATAGACAATAAAGAAGTAACTATGGAGACTTCATTAATGAAAGATTTAGAAGCAGATTCATTAGACGCTGTTGAAATAATGATGGCTCTTGAAGATGAATTTTCAATAGAAATACCAGATACAGAAGCAGAAAAGTTCGTATGCATAGGAGATATAGTTAAATATATAGAAGCAAACAAATAGTGGAGGAAATGTTATGAAAAGAAGAGTTGTTATAACTGGATTAGGTTGTGTTACTCCAGTTGGAACAGGAAAAGAAACATTTTGGACCAACATAAAAGATGGAGTTTGTGGTATAGATAAAATAACTAGCTTTGATGCATCCTCATTTCAAACACAAATAGCTGGAGAAGTAAAAGATTTTAATCCAGAAGATTATATAAATAAAAAAGAATTGAAAAGAATGGATAGATTTACTCATTTTGCCATAGCATCTTCGCAAATGGCAGTAAAAGATGCAAATCTTGACTTAGACAAAGTAGATAGCGAAAAAATGGGAGTTATAATAGGTTCTGGTATAGGAGGCGTTGCTACAATAGAAGAGCAACACAAAATTTTACTAGAAAAAGGAAATAGAAGAGTTAGTCCATTTTTCGTTCCTATGATGATTTCTAACATGGCAGCAGGCCAAGTATCTATTGCATTAGGTGCAAAAGGACCAAACACTAATGTATCTACTGCTTGTGCATCAGGGTCTCATGCTATAGGAGATGCATTTAAAGCTATACAAAGAGGCGATGCAGACATAATGGTAGCAGGAGGAAGTGAAGCTGGTGTTACACCACTTTCATTTGCCGGTTTCTGTAATATGAAGGCTATGTCTACTAGAAATGATGATCCAAAAACTGCTTCAAGACCATTTGATAAAGATAGAGATGGATTTGTAATGGGAGAAGGAGCAGGTATATTAATACTAGAAGATTTAGATCATGCTATAAAAAGAGGTGCTAAGATTTATGCTGAAATAGTTGGATATGGAGCAACAGCAGATGCATATCATATGACAACTCCAGCAGAAAATGGAGAAGGAGCAGCTAGGTCTATAAGCATGGCAATGAAAGATGGAAATATTCCTCTTGATGAAGTTGATTATATAAATGCTCATGGAACATCTACTTACTATAATGATAAGTTTGAAACAATGGCAATTAAAAGTGTTTTTAAAGACCAAGCATATGAACTTTGCGTATCATCTACAAAGTCTATGACAGGCCATTTATTAGGAGCTGCAGGAGCGGTTGAAGCTATCGTATGTGCTATGGCTATAAGTGATGGATATGTTCCTCCTACTATAAATGTAGAAAACTTAGATGAAGAGTTAGATTTAGATTACGTTGTAAACGAAGGTAAGAAAAGAGATGTTAGATATGCACTGTCAAATTCTTTAGGATTTGGTGGGCACAATGCAACTTTAGCATTTAAAAAATATGAATAAGTAATTATTAAAAGAGTTACCTAAAATAGGTAACTCTTTTTTACGCTTAAGTATATTATGATTACTAAAAATATGGGGATAATCTATGAAACTTAGTTGTATTAACATTATATTTTTTGAGCGTAAAAAAGATTTTTGAGCAACGGACGAAGTCGTTGGCGATATGAGCGAAGTGAATTTTTGTTTTTTGTCATAAATATTTAATCTTGAAAATATAATTATATAAACAAAGGAGGACAAGGGATATGAATAAACTTTCAGATGAAATTTTAAATTCTCTATCGCCTAAGCTAAGAGAAAAAATAATAAATGTACAATATGAAGATCTAAATATAGAAGAAATAAGACTTAGAGTAGAGAAACCATTAATAATAAATTCTAATAATAGAGACTATTTTTACAATAACTCTATGAACAAGCTAGATATAAAAAATTCAAATTCGTATGTGGTAAAAAAAGAAGATATAGAACAGACATTTCAACTTATGTGCAAATATTCAATTCATTCATTTATAGATGACATAAAAAAAGGGTTTATAACATTAAAAGGTGGGCATAGAGTTGGAATAGTTGGAAAGGTAATAATTGAAGAGGGACAAGTTAAAAATATAAAGCACATATCATCTTTAAATATAAGAATTTCTAGAGAGGTATTAAATTGCTCTGAAAAAGTATTAAATCACATAATTAAGAGTTCTAACGAAGTAAATAATACTTTAATAATTTCACCGCCACAATGTGGTAAAACAACATTACTTAGAGATATAGTTAGAAATTTAAGTAATGGGAACAAAGAAAAAGGGTTTAATGGAATTAAAGTAGCTCTTATAGATGAAAGGAATGAGATTTCAGGATCATATTTAGGAATAGCTCAGATGGATGTTGGAATAAGAACAGACATAATAGAAACATGCCCAAAAGATATAGGTATAATGATGTTACTTAGGGCTATGTCACCTAACTTAATAGTAACGGATGAAATAGGTAGCGAAAAGGAAATAAAAGCTTTGTACACAGCTTTAAATGGGGGAGTTAGCTTAATAACGACAGTACATGGGAATTCCATAGAAGATATAAGGGAAAGAAAGGAATTAAGCAAATTACTCGATAAAGAATTATTCAAAAAAGTAATAATACTTTCGGCTAAAAATGGACCAGGGACAATTGAAAAAATATATGACTTAGAAGAAAAGAGGTGGTATTTTGCAAATTAAAATAGCTCTAATAAGTATTTTAGTAGCATGTAGCTATCTGATTGGAGAGTATTTATACAAAGCTTATACAAAAAGGCATAAACAGTTAAATGAGCTCATAAGGATATTAGAGGTAATGCGAATGGACTTATCATTTGGATTGTACACATTGGAAGAAATATTTTATAGGATAGGAGAAAATAAAGAATTTTCACTTGGACCTTTCTTTAAACATATGAGTATAGATCTAAAAGAAGATAATAGCAAAACATTAGAAACTATATTATCAAAGAATGCTGATTTTATGATTAAAGAAAGTTATTTTCAAGATAAGGAGGTAGATGAATTAAAAAAATTAATACTTACTCTTGGAAAAGGAGATGTTTATTCTCAAGAGAGGATGATTGATTTATCTATTGAAAATTTAAAAAAACTCACAACAGAAAGTAAAGAAGATGTAGAGAAAAAAGGTATAGTATACAGAAAACTATCTACTATAATTGGGTTAGTTATAGGGATACTTTTAATATAGGAGGGTTAATATGGATATAACTTTGATTTTTAAAGTTGCAGGGATTGGGTTATTGATATCTGTTTTAAATATGGTTCTTGAGAAGACTGATAGAAAAGATTGGACTACCTTAACAACTCTTGCAGGTGTGATAATTGTTCTTACGATGGTAATAACTGAGATAAATGATCTATTTAATGCAGTTAGAACGATGTTTCAGTTATATTAAGGGGGAGATCTTTTGGATGTAATGAAATTGGTAGGTCTTGCGCTTATCTCTACTATATTATGCTTAATTATAAAAAAAGATAGACCAGAAATGGCTATGTTTATAGGAATACTAACAGGAATTATGATTTTACTTTCTGTAACCTATAAGTTCAATTTTATAATTGAAAGTATAAATGAATTAGCAAATAAGGCTAACATACCTACTATGTATATATCTTTAATAATCAAACTTATAGGAATAGCATACTTAATGGAGTTTGCTATTCAGATATGCAAAGACTGTGGGGAAGGAAATATTGCAGCTAAGCTTGAATTCGGAGGAAAAATTATAGTTATGACTATGTCATTCCCTATATTAATATCTATTGTTGATATGATTTTAAATTTGATTCCATAGGAGAATGATTACTTATGAAAAAAATTGTGACTAGTATAATTTTATGTATACTAATGGGGCTAACATTTGCAAATGTTTCATTTGCACAAGAAGAAAATGATAAAAAAGTAAAAGAAAGTGTAGATACATATATCAGTGAACAATTAAATAAAATTAATTTACAAGAAATTCAAAACCAAATAAAAGATGAAAAGTTTATAGAAGATGTAGATCTTAAAACATTTATGAAAGATTTAATATCTGGTAAGAAAACAATGCTAGATTTATTTGATAAAGAGGGTCTTAAACTATTCTTATTCGATGAATTGAGAGCAAGTTTAAAAGTTGCATCAATAATATTTGTCTTAGCGCTCTTATCATCTATTTTAAAAAGTTTAGACAATTCATTCTCATCTGGGGCGATAAGCCAAGTAACAACCTATATTGTATTTATAGTAATGGTAACTTTAACATTGGTAGGATTTAAAGATGTTTTAAATATATGTAACACCACCATTGATAGCATGATCAATTTGATGCAGATACTAATGCCAATATTAATAACATTTTTAGTGGTAATGGGATTTCCTATGACATCTACTGTTATGACTCCTATATTTATGGGAGGAGTAACATTTATAAATATAGTTTTTAAAAACTTCCTATTTGTATCTATTACAATAGGTTTTGCAATACTTGTTATAAATAATTTATCTAATAGTATAAAACTTAAAAAGTTGGCATCTTTTATAAAACAAATAAATCTGATAACAATTGGAGCCATATTTACTATATATTTAGCATTAGTATCTATGCAGGGTATGTACGTTAAGAGTTTAGATGGATTTGCAGTTAAAAGTACTAAGTTTGCCATAGGAAATTTTATACCTGTTGTAGGAGGATTTGTATCAGACTCATTTGATATAATATTATCTTCATCTCAACTTATAAAGAACTTATTTGGAGGAGTTGGACTTATAATATTAGTCGGAATATGCTTAATTCCTATAATAAAAATCATTTCAATAATATTAGTTTATAAAACATCAGCAATGATAGTAGAACCAGTTGGAGAAGATAGTATTTCGAACTTTTTAAATGAGATTTCAAATCTTATGGCAATAATGTTAGCATGTATCATAGCTATAACAATAATGTTTTTCGTTACTATAGCAATCGTAGTTTCTATTAGTGTTGTGGCACAGTAAAAGGAGGAATATATGTTAGAGAGTATTAAAGCTTGGATAATAAGTATTTTAATTGCAGCCTTTATAGTTAACATAGTTAATATGATTCTTCCTTCTTCAAAATTAAAGTCATATATTAATCTAGTTTTAAATTTTATATTTATATTCATTGCTATAAATCCAGTCATTAATTTTTTTTCAGATGGAACAAGTTTAGAGGACAAATTATTAAAAACATATACGAAATATAATCAACAATATGTTGATAGCATGAATAGTCTAGCTAAAGACACAGGGGGAAAAAGCATAAAGTCTGGGTATGAAGATGGATTAAAAAGCATATTAGAATTAAAACTAGATGAATATGGTTATGAACTTGAAGATATTGAATTAGACGGATCTGATGTAAGTAAAGTTAAGGTTAAAGAAAAAAATAGTAATAAAGAAGAAAAAAAGGACATACAATCTAGTGAGGGTGAAAAAGATAAACAAGTATTTAAAGAAAGCTCAAATGATAAAGATAAAAAATCAAAAGATGAAGTTAAAAAGAGCTTAGTAGACATACTTGATATATCCATTGAAAATATAGAAATTGATAAATAGGGGTTGAGAATAGGTATGTTTAAAAACTTAAAGGAAGATGATAAGAAAAAGATATACACTCTAGCCGCGCTGTCGTTTGTGTGTATTATGGGACTAGCTATATTTACAAAAAATCCAGTTGACAAAAAAGATAAAGAAACTTTTGAAGAAAATAAAGATCAAAAGTCTGCACAGGTAGAAGTAAAAAAAGATAATGATTTAGAAAGTCAACTTAAAAATATATTATCTCAGATAGAGGGAGCAGGAGAAGTTGATGTGATGATTACTTTTTCATCTGGGGAACAAATAGAACCAGCATTTAACTCAAATGCTACAAAGGAAGAGACGACTGAAAAAGATGCTCAAGGAGGAGAGAGAACAGTTACTACGTCGAGTGAAAATAAAACAATGATAACTTCAGGAGAAAGTAAACCTGTAGTTATAAAAACGTCAGAGCCAGAAATAAAAGGGGTTATAGTAGTTTCTAGTGGAGCTAGCGATCCAACTGTAAAACAAAGTCTATACTCAGCAGTTCAAACATCACTTCAGGTTTCAGGACACCAAGTTGAAATTTATTCTAAATAGGTAAAAAAATATTCATAATAAAAAAGCTCGTACATATAAATATTACAAGAATATAATTATTAATTAGGGGGAGTATAAATGAAATTTAACAAAAGTATGTTTAAAAGTAGAGGGTTTGTCGTAATGTCATTAACACTTATGTTAGTGGTGGTTGGGACAGTAAATTATAATTTAAGCAAAAAATCTGTATTAGAAGCATCTAAAGAAATGGAAATGTATGAAGATGCTCAACTATCAAAAAATGATGATAAAAAGGATTCTAAGAAAGATGTTAAAGTTGTAGATAGCAAAGATACTGTAGTTAATGAAAAAGCTAAAGAAACTAGCAAAGAAATAGAAAAGAAAATGACTTCTGATAAAAATATGAAAAAAGCATCATATGCAGTAGATATGAAAATGAATAGAGAAAAACAAAGAAATGAGTTAACAGAAGACTTAAATGAAATAATAAATAATCCATCTACATCAGAGGAAACTAGAAAGCAAGCATCTAATATGAAATTACAACTTGTAAAAGATCAAGAATTAGAAATTAAAATAGAAGATTTATTAGGAGCAAAAGGATTTGAAGATTCATTAGTGTACATAAGTGAAGAAACTGTTAATGTAGTAGTAAACAAAGAATTACAACAAAAAGATGCAGCTAAAATATTCGATTTAGTTGCAAATGAGTCAAAAGTTAACTATGATAATATAAAACTTATGAGCAGTAATTCTAAATAAGTATAAATGCCTCAGTTATACTGGGGCTTTTTTACGCACAATAATAAGTCGATTACATAAATACTAGATTAAGCAAATCGAACTTTTTATTGCAAATTAAAGCTCTATTTGGTATTATTATATAATAAAATAGTTTATATAGGGATGTGATATATGATGGAAAATAATAACTTTGGACAAGTTAAGATATCAAATGATGTCATCGCTACTATAGCAGGATTAGCAGCTATTGAAGTAGAAGGAGTAGGAACTACATCGACATTCACAGATAAATTACTAAAGAATAATGGTGTTAAGATACAAATAGAGGAAGACGAAGTTATCTTAGATGTTATGATAATAATTGATTATGGAATATCTATACCTGATATAGCTTTTAAAGTACAGGAAAATGTAAAAAATACAGTTGAAACAATGACTGGATTAAAAGTTTCTCAAGTTAATATACATGTTCAAGGAATCAACTTTAAAAAGGATAAAGTTGAGAAGGCAGAAGCAAAGTAATCATCTACGATAAATTAATATTTCCCTCTGAAAATCAGAGGGTTTTTTTACGCTTAAAGAAATTACATTAAACAAAAAAATGTGGATAAACTATAAGATATAGTCATATCAATTATTTCGTATTGAGCGTAAAAAAAGTTTTTGAGCAACGGACGAAGTCGTTGGCGACATGAGCGGAGCGAATTTTTTACGAGTAAATATGTATATACTAAATTCAAAGGAGGAATAAGCAAATGAGAAAAGCTAAAATGATAACGACGAGAGAGTATATGATGAAGTTTATATACCAAATAGACATGAATAAAGAGGATTTAACTGATTTAAATGATAAATTAGAAAACTTCTTAAACGATAACTTTGAATACATAAAGAATAGATATGAGGAATTAAAATTACAATTTTCAGATGAAGCGGACGTTGAATTAGAAGAAACAGAGTTAAGTCAATTTATTGATTTAAAATATAGTAAAGAACTAGTTGAAAGCTTTAACGCAAATAAAGAAAGTATAGATTCTTTAATAAATAAATATGCTAAAAACTGGACTATAAATAGAATGGCTAAAGTAGACTTAGCAATACTTAGACTTGCTATTTGTGAAATACTATACATGTCAGAAATGCCTACTAAAGTTTCTATAAATGAAGCTATAGAATTAGCTAAACTTTACTGTGATGACAAATCTCCTAAGTTTATAAATGGAATATTAGGAAGTGTTGTAAGTGAAATCGGAGAAAAGTAAAAATATAATAATAGGATTAGATACTAGCTGCTATACAACTTCTATAGCAGCTATATCTTTAGAAAAAAGTATAGTATTTAATAAAAAAATTATGTTAAAAGTAAAGAAAGATTCAAAAGGGCTAAGACAAAGCGAAATGGTGTTTCAACATGTAAACAATTTAGGGGAAATAAGTGAAGAATTAAAAAATATAATGGACGGATATAATATATGTGCAATATGTGCATCTGAAAAACCAAGGCCCATAAATGATTCGTATATGCCTGCATTTACAGTAGGATATAATTTTGCAAAATTATTTAGTAGTATGAATAATATTAATTTATATTCAACAACTCATCAAGAAAATCATATTGAAGCCAGCTTATATGAAAAAAAATTAAAAAGTAATAAATTTATTTCTGTTCATATGTCGGGAGGAACAACAGAAATATTATTAGTTGAAAAACATAACGATGTATCAAATATTAGAATAATAGGTGGAAGTAAAGATATAAGTTTTGGACAATTAATAGATAGATTAGGCGTTCAATTAGGGTATGAGTTTCCATGTGGAAAATATATAGATAAAAATGCTTTAGAATGTAATCAAAATATAGATGTAGGAATAAAGACATCTGTAAAAGATGGGTATATGAATCTATCTGGGATAGAAAATCAAATCACTAAGCTGAAAAATGATTTTGATGAAAAATACATATCTAAAGCACTAATGGACTCAATAGTGAGAAGTTTATATAAAGCGCTTAGATTTTTATGTAAAGAGTATGATATAAGCGAAGTTGTATTTGCTGGAGGGGTTGCATCAAGCAAATATATAAAAGAGGGATTAAGTCAAAAACTATATAAAGATAAAGTGATAAGCTTTTTTGCAAAACCTGAATATAGCACAGATAATGCATTAGGTTGTGCACTTATAGGATTAAATAAATTTATAGGAGAATAGCTATGAAATTAAGAGCTTTAGATGTAAGTGAAGTTAATTCATACGTAAAAAGAATCTTAACTAATGATGCAGTTTTATATAACTTAAAAGTAAAAGGTGAAATTTCAAACTTTAAAGTTCATAGCAGCAAAAATGTATATCTGACTCTGAAAGATAAATCATCTAAAATAAACTGTGTAATTTTCAAAAATAATTATGATAGTTCACTAAATTTAGAGGATGGAATGAAGGTTATAGCAACAGGATATATATCTGTGTACGAAAGAGATGGATCATATCAATTGTATATAGAAAACGTGGAATTAGATGGACTGGGAAATTTGTATATAGAATTTCTAAAATTAAAAGAAAAGCTAGGAAAAGAAGGTTTGTTTGACTATATACACAAAAAGCCTATACCTAAAATGCCTAAAAATATAGGTATAATAACATCTGAGACAGGAGCAGTTATAAAAGATATAATTAATGTTGTAAAGCGTAGATATCCAAAAGTAAATATAAAGCTTTATTCTGTTTCAGTTCAAGGAAAAAACTCTTCTGAACAAATATGTGAAGGAATTAAATTTTTTAATAATGCCAATAATGTAGATACAATAATACTTGGAAGAGGTGGGGGATCCATAGAGGAATTATGGTCTTTTAATGAAGAGAGCGTTGCAAGAGAGATATTTAGTTCGCACATACCTATAATTTCAGCTGTAGGACATGAGACAGACTTTACAATAGCTGATTTTGTGGCTGATATGAGGGCACCGACACCATCTGCAGCTGCAGAAATAGCAACCCCAAAATTAGAAGATCTATTATACAAGTTAAAAAACTCTAAAGACAGATTAGATAAGGCTCTTATAAATCAATCTAAGCTAGATAAAAATAAATTAAATAATGTTTATGATAGACTAAATACTATTGTTAAGTCTTATATAATAAGAGATAAAATTATACAAATAGATATAATATATGATAAAATAACTAATGAGATTAATGATGTAGTAAAACTTAAAAAAGGAAGTTTAGATAGTAGTGGATCTCTTTTGCATAGCTTAAGTCCACTTGCTACATTACATAGAGGGTACAGTATAGTACAAAAGGATAAAACTACTATAAATACAATAAATAGCCTGAAAGAAAAGGATAGTATAGCAATTAAATTTAAAGATGGTACAGCTGATTGTATAATTGAAAAAATTAAAGATTAAAGAGGTATAAAAATGAATTTATCTTATGAAGAAGCTTATCAAAGACTGGAAGAAATTTTAAATAAATTGGAGTCTGGAACTACAAGTTTAGAT
The DNA here is from genome assembly GCF_032465715.1 of Paraclostridium sp. MRS3W1. Classification (NCBI taxonomy): domain Bacteria; kingdom Bacillati; phylum Bacillota; class Clostridia; order Peptostreptococcales; family Peptostreptococcaceae; genus Paraclostridium; species Paraclostridium sp. MRS3W1. Next base: position 49,858 of record NZ_JAWDJM010000050.1, read on the forward strand.
GACTCTCTTAATTTATATGAAGAGGGAATAAGACTTTATAGTCATTGTAATAAATTATTAGATGAAGCAAATTTAAAAATAGATAAGTTTAGCAAAGATGGGAAAGAGGTACCCTTTAGTATAGAGGAGGAGTAGTTATGAATTTTAAAGAAGAATTAAAAAATAGAGTTGTAAATATAGAAGATTTATTAAATGAGTATATGCCTAAAGTTGAAGGATACCAAAAAACTATATTTGACTCAATGAATTATAGTTTAAAAGCTGGAGGAAAAAGACTAAGACCAATACTTACATTAGAAGCTTGTAAACTAGTTGGGGGAAATGAAAAAGATGCATATCCATTTGCTGTAGCTATAGAAATGATACATACATATTCTTTGATACATGATGATCTTCCAGCTCTTGACAATGATGATCTTAGAAGAGGAAGAAAAACTAATCATAAAGTGTATGGAGAAGCTATGGCTATTTTAGCTGGAGATGGGCTTTTAAATTATGCTTATGAAATAATGCTTAGAGAGTCTTTAAGTAAAGGTGAGCCAGAAAAATATTTAAAAGCTATAAATGAAATTGCTAAAGCTTCTGGGATATATGGTATGATTGGTGGACAAGTTGTTGATATTGAAAGTGAAGGCAAATCAATAGATATGGAAAAACTTGACTTTATACATATGAATAAAACAGCAGCAATAATCATTGGATGTATGAGAGCAGGAGCTATAATTGGTGGAGCAAGTGAAGAAGAGTTAGAAAATGTAACTAAATATGCAAAAAACATAGGATTATCATTCCAAATAGTTGATGATATATTAGATATTGTTGGAGATGAGTCTAAGCTTGGTAAAAAAGTAGGAAGCGATATAGATAATGAAAAATCTACTTATCCATCACTTATAGGACTTGAAAAGTCAAAAGAAACTGCTAATAAATTAATAGCAGAAGCTAAAATGAGTATTGATTATATAAATAAAGATAGTGAGTTTTTAAACAACTTAGCTGATTATATAGTAGATAGAGAGTATTAAGGAGGAACGATGAGCTTTATTTCAGAAATTTTTAGCAACAAAGTGTTGCTTATAAGTATGTTTGCTTGTTTCTTGGCACAACTTTTTAAGATTTTTACAGGAGATCAAAAAAAGATTCAAATATCTAGGATATTTACTTCTGGGGGTATGCCAAGTTCTCATAGTTCTTTTGTTACATCTTTATCTACATTAGTAGGAATGGAGTATGGGTTTAATTCAACAGAATTCGCGGTAGTTGCAGTGTTTTCTATGATAATAATGTATGATGCATCTGGAGTAAGACGTGCAGTTGGAAAGCAAGCAGTAATATTAAATCAAATTGTAGATGATTTACAGCATAAAAAGCATATTGAACAAAAAAAATTAAAGGAATTAGTAGGACATACGCCAGTAGAAGTTTTTTTTGGAGCTATTTTAGGAATTATTACAGCATTGGTATTTAGTTAAAGTATTAATGCTAAAAACTACTTAGATAAAAGGTGAGAAAGTTATGTATAATTATTTAAATAATGTAAATTCTCCTAAAGATATAAAAAAAATGAGCACTAAAGAGCTAGATTTACTAGCTAAAGACATAAGAAAATTTTTAGTGAGATCAGTTTCTAAGACAGGTGGACATTTAGCATCTAATTTAGGTGTTGTAGAGCTTACTTTAGCACTACATAAGGTATTTGATAGTCCAAAAGATAAATTTATATGGGATGTAGGACACCAGGCTTATGTTCACAAGATACTTACAGGAAGAAAAGATCAGTTTGACACATTAAGACAATTTAATGGATTAAGTGGATTTCCGAAAGAATGCGAAAGTGAACATGATATATTTGATACAGGGCATAGTAGTACATCTATCTCTGTAGGAAGTGGAATTGCATGTGCTAGAGATATAAAAGGCGAAGATTTTTCTGTAGTTTCTATAATTGGAGATGGATCAATAACAGGAGGAATGGCTTTAGAGGCTCTTAACCATATAGGATATATAAATACGAATATGATAGTAATATTAAATGACAATGAAATGTCTATAGATGAAAATGTTGGAGGAATGTCTAAACATTTATCAGCTATTATAAAAAATTCAACTGTCAATAAGGTTAAAGATGAAGTTGAAAAAATATTAAATGTTACTCCTGGAGGCAATATACTATCTAAAACGGCAAGCAAAGTAAAAGATAGCATAAAAGGAAACTTTACATTACAAGAATGTGCTTTTTTTGATTCTTTAGGAATAACATACTTAGGGCCTATAGATGGACATGATATAGATGAAATAGTAAAAACATTAGAAAAAGCAAAACAACAAAATGGACCAATATTACTTCATGTGATAACAAAAAAAGGTAAAGGCTACAAGTTTGCAGAAGATGAACCACATAAATACCATGGAGTTTCTAAATTTGATATAAAAACTGGATTAAAACCATCTTCATCAAAGAGTATATCTTCAGTAGTAGGAGAAAAGTTAATAGACCTTGCAACTAAGGATGAAAATGTTGTTGCTATAACAGCTGCTATGCCATCAGGAACAGGCTTAAATAAGTTTTCTGAAATATATCCAAACAGATATTATGACGTTGGTATTGCAGAACAGCATGCAGTTACATTTAGTTCAGGACTAGCAAAAGCTGGAATGAAACCATATTTTGCAGTATACTCATCTTTCTTACAAAGAGCATATGATCAAATAATACATGATATTGCTATAACAAGTAAGAATGTAACTTTACTTATAGATAGAGCGGGACTTGTAGGTAATGATGGAGAAACACACCATGGAATATTTGATTTAAGTTATCTAAATAATATACCTAACATGACTGTGATGGCTCCTAAAGATACAAAGGAACTAGAGCTAATGATGGATTTATCTTTAGAAATAGAAGGACCTATGGCTATTAGATATCCAAGAGGAAGTAGCTACTTTGTGGATAAGGGTGAGTATAAGCCTATAAAAGTTGGTACATATGAACTATTAAGCGAAGGTAAAGACATTGCTATATTAGCAATAGGAAATATGGTTAAACAATCAATTGAAGCTGTAGACATATTAAATAAATCAGGTATTAATCCAACTGTAGTTAGTGCAAGATTTTTAAAGCCTATAGATGAAAAATTGATAATGGATTTAGCTAAAAATCATAAATATATTGTTACTGTAGAAGACAATGTACTTACAGGTGGATTTGGAAGTAGAATAAATAAATTTATTATAGACAATAAACTTGATAATGAGATTATTAATATTGGAATTAAAGATGAATTTATTCCTCACGGGGATGTTAACGTACTATATGAACAATGTGGAATCTCACCTTCAGGTATAGCTCAACAAATTGAGAGTTTATTAAGATAGAAAGGTAATTTATATGAAAAAAAGAATAGACGTATTACTTGTAGAACAAGGATATTTTGACAGTAGAGAAAGAGCTAAAAAAGCTATAATGGCTGGACTAGTATTTGTAGACAATCAAAGATGTGATAAGGCTGGCTCAGAGGTTAAAGAGGAAAGTAAAATAGAAGTAAAAGGGAATCCTATACCATATGTTAGTAGAGGTGGATTAAAGCTTGAAAAGGCAATGAAAAACTTTGATATAACATTAGAGAACAAAGTTTGTTTAGATATAGGAGCATCAACAGGTGGATTTACAGATTGTATGCTTCAAAATGGAGCAAAAAAAGTATTTTCAATAGATGTAGGATACGGACAACTTGCTTGGAAACTTAGACAAGATGAAAGAGTTGTATGTATGGAGAGAACAAACATAAGACATGTAACTATAGAAGATACTAAAGAATTTGGACAATTTGCATCTATAGATGTTTCTTTTATATCACTTAAATTAGTTTTACCAAAAGCAAAAGAATTATTAGATCCAAGTGGACAAGTAGTAGCATTAATAAAACCTCAATTTGAAGCTGGAAGAGAAAAAGTTGGTAAAAAAGGTGTAGTAAGAGAAAAATCTACACATATAGAAGTTATAGAAAAAGTAGCAGATTTTGCAGCAGAAATCGGGTTTACAATATTAGGATTAGATTACTCTCCTATAAAAGGACCTGAAGGAAATATTGAATATTTAATTCATTTAAAAAACTCTAATGAAGGTTATGAATACAATAAAGAAGAGTTTAAAATAACTATAGATAAAGTTGTAGACAATTCACATAATTTAATGTAATAAAGAGGGGGATTTAAATTGATCCTTGAATTATATATGAAAAACTGTGCATTAATAGAGGAACTAAGGCTAGATATAGACAAAAATCTAAACATATTAACTGGAGAAACTGGATCAGGTAAATCTATAATAATAGGAGCTTTAGGTTTATGTCTAGGTGGTAAATATGATAGGTCCTTTTTAAGAAAAGGCACAGAAAAAGGTTTAGTAGAAGCGGTATTTGATGTTAATAATCAAAAGCTTAAAGAGAAGCTACTAGAAAATGGAATAGATATAGAAGAGGATAATCAAATAATAATAAGCAAAGAAATATTTGATGACGGAAAAAGTATATCAAGAATAAATGGAAGAAATGTAAAAGTATCATTTTTAAAAGAAATTTCTAACTACTTAATTGATATACATGGACAACATCAAAATCAAGTTTTATTTGATAAAGATACACATATTGATTTTTTAGACTTATTTGGAGAAGAACTCTTATATGAATCTAAAAGTGATTATGAAAAGACATATATTGAATACAATGAAGTAAAAAAAGCTTTAAATGTACTAACAGAAAATAAAGACGATATGCAAATTCAAAGAGAAATAGACTTGATAAAATTTCAAATAAATGAAATAGAATCAGCAAACTTAAATGAAAATGAATATGAAGATTTATTAAGACAAAGAGACGTCTATAGAAATGGTGAAAAGATTTTTACTAACTTAAATAATGCATATTTAAATTTATATGATGGGAGTATAAATTCTGTAGATCTTATATCTAAATCACTAGGTGATTTAGGTGCCATAGCTCAATATGATGAAAAATTAAATGATTATAATGATACAATAGAGCGAATAATGTATGAGCTTCAAGATATATCTAGAGATATTCGAAGTTATAAAGAAAACATTGATTTTTCACCTTATGAATTAGAACAAATAGAGCAGAGAGTAGATGAAATAAATACTCTTAGAAGAAAATATGGAGATACGATAGAAGAAATCTTAGCATATAAAGATAAAATAAATGAAAGATTAGATGAAATATTAAATAGAGATGAAAAAGTTGAAGAGTTAAAATTAAAGCTTAAAAAAGTCGAAGATATTTTAGTAATTAAAGCTGAAAAATTAACTCAGAAAAGAAAAAAAGTTGCAAGAAACCTTCAAGAAAAACTATTGTATGAGCTTAAAAGCTTAAACATGAAAAATGTAGTTTTTGAAGTTTCATTTGGTAAATCTACATTTAATGCAAAAGGACAAGATGATATAGAATTTATGATTTCATTCAATCTAGGTGAAGATATAAAGCCTATATATAAGGTAGCATCAGGAGGAGAGATGTCTAGATTCATGTTAGCGTTTAAGACGATTTTAGCGGACATAGATGAAATAGATACTCTTGTGTTTGATGAAATAGATACAGGTATAAGTGGTATAGCAGCTCAGATTGTTGGAGAAAAATTATCATTTATAGCTAAGAAAAAGCAAATAATTTGTATAACGCATTTACCTCAAATTGCAGCAAATGCAGACACTCACTATTGTATTGAGAAAAAGACATCTAATGAACGAACATTTACGGTTATAAGTAGACTTGATGATAATCAAAGAAAAGATGAAATAGCAAGACTTATAGCAGGAAGTAATATAACTGAAAAAACAATGGAACATGCTAGTGAAATAATAGAACTTGCAAAAAAAGTACCTAATTAATCAGGTACTTTTTTTGCGTAAAATTATATTTAGATTAAACTGGATAAAAATAAATGAAAAATGGAACTATATGTATATAAATTTATGAAGGGACGATATAAAATGAAAAAAATATATATAGTTTTATCTTTAGTCTTAATAATACCTATATTTATATTGGGAATATCGAAACCAGAGAATAAAAAAGAAACAAGATATTTAGTTCCACTTGGAAATGTTGTAGGTATAAGGGCTAACACAGATGGAATATTAGTATTAGAAAATGAAGATTCGAGTGTTGATTATATAGATGGAGTAGAAGCTGGAGATAATATAATCAGTATAAATGGAATTAATGTATATAGTAGTAAAGATGTAAAAAGAGTTTTACATGACTATAATAAAGATTTAGTTGAGATAATAATTGACAGAGATGGAGAACTAATATCAAAGCAAATTCCAGTTAAAAAAGAAAATAATGAATATAAACTTGGAATTTGGATTAGAGATAAAATTTCTGGAATAGGAACTATGACATTTTATAATCCGCAAAACAATACATTTTCGGCATTAGGACATCCAATAAAAGATGTAGATACAAATGAATTGATAAAAGTTAAGAGTGGAAATATATACAATGCTGAAGACATTTCGATTGAAAAGGGAAGAGTTAAACATGTAGGGCAAATAAAAGCTGAATTTGATGGCGATAAACCGATAGGTAATTTTAAAAAAAATAACAGTTTTGGAATAAGTGGCAATTTAACGACATATGATAATGAAGGAAAAGAAAAAATGTTAGAAGTTGGTGACAGTAAAGATATAAAGCTTGGACCAGCGATAATTTTATTTCAAAATAAAGATGGAAAAATCGGGCAATATCAAATAAACATAAAAAAAATTAAATATAATAACAAAAAAGATGATAAAGATATGGTGATTGAAGTAGTAGATGAGAAATTGATAAATTATACTGGTGGTATAGTTCAAGGAATGAGTGGAGCACCTATAATACAAAATGATAAAATAATTGGGGCTGTTACGCATGTTTTTATAGATAACTCTAAAATAGGATATGGAATTTTTATAGATAAGATGATAATATAAGTATATATATAAAAATAAAAATAAACAGAAGGAATATAAATATTAAATGTCGAATAGGTTATTAGTGAAAAATTAGAAAATATTTAAATAAATTTATAATTCTATGGGGGGAAAAATTTAATGAGCGAAAAAATAAAAATAGTTTTAGCAGATGACAACAGGGATTTTTGTCAAGTATTAAGAGAGTATTTATCTAATGAGGATGATATTGAAATATTAGGAATTGCAAAGGATGGAATAGAAGCTTTAGATTTAGTTTCAAGAACACAACCAGATGTATTAGTTTTAGATGTTATAATGCCACATCTTGATGGTTTAGGGGTAATTGAAAAACTAAATGCTATGAACTTGCCTAAAATGCCTAAGATAATAGTATTATCTGCAGTAGGTCAAGATAAAATAACACAAAGTGCAATAAACTTAGGAGCAGACTATTACATAGTTAAACCTTTTGACTTCGTAATATTTATAAATAGAATAAGAGGATTAGTTTCAAATAAAAATACAGTAGTAGATTCTAATTCAAGATCAAATAATAATATGGATATAAAAATGACTAAAACTGATTTCGTTAAAAATGTAGGAAATATAGAAACTGAAATAACAAATATAATACACGAAATAGGAGTTCCAGCTCATATAAAAGGATATTTATATTTAAGAGAAGCTATAAAAATGGTTATAGACAATGTTGAATTATTAGGGGCAGTAACAAAGGAACTATACCCAAGTATAGCTAAAAAGTTTAATACAACTCCAAGTAGGGTTGAAAGAGCTATAAGACATGCAATAGAAGTTGCATGGAGCAGAGGTAAGGTTGATACTATAAATCAATTATTTGGATATACAGTTCATAATACAAAAGGAAAACCAACAAACTCAGAATTTATAGCAATGATTGCAGATAAATTAAGATTAGAACACAGTATGGTTAAATAATAAATTATGAAAAACAAAGTCTTCATAAATTGAAGGCTTTATTTTTTTGTGTAAATGTATAAAATATATAGTAATTTACTAAATTGAGGTGAGATAATGAAAATAAACATACCAACTGATGTAAAAGAAATAATAGATGATATATATGAAAATGGATATGAAGCTTATATAGTAGGAGGATGTGTAAGAGACTCAATTGTAGGAATAAAACCTAACGATTACGATATAACAACAAATGCAAAACCTACAGACACAATAAGTATATTTAAAAATTATAAAGTAATTGAAACTGGAATAAAGCATGGAACAATAACTTTAATAAAAAATAAAAATGAATATGAAATTACAACATATAGAATTGATGGAACATACGCTGACAACCGAAGACCTGAATATGTAGAGTTTACAAGGGATATAATAGAAGATTTAAAAAGACGCGATTTTACTATAAACTCTATTGCCTATAATCATAAAGTAGGTATAGTTGATGAGTTTGAGGGGATAGAAGATATAAATAAAAAAATAATAAGAACAGTTGGAAATCCAGATGAAAGATTTAAAGAGGATGGGCTTAGGATAATAAGAGCTGTTAGATTTAGTTCTAAGCTTAATTTCAAAATAGATAACAAAACATTGGAAAGTATTTATGAAAATATAAAATTGATAAAAAATATAAGCTCAGAAAGAATACAGGAGGAATTAAATAAAATTTTACTTAGTAATTATCCTGAAAAAATATATATACTTTACGATGCAAAAATGTTTGATATATTTGAAATGAAAAATGTAAAAATGAACAAAAATGACTTAGCTAAACTTAAGTCGAGTAAAAAAGATTTAGTGATAAGATTAAGTATATTTATGTATATTCTAGGGGACATTAACGAAAGCAAAAAAATATTGGAATTATTAAGATATTCTAACAAAATAAAAAGTCAATGCATTACAATTTTAGATAATCTAGATAATAAAATAATCGATGATAAAGTATCTATAAAGATTTATTTAAAGGAAATAGGACATGAAAGTCTAAATTATCTATTATATGTAAAAAAAATATTGGATATGGAATTTGAAAAAAAATATTATGACAAAATAAATAATTTAATTAAAGAAATTGATTTAAATAAAGAGTGTTATTCATTAAAAGAATTAGCACTAAATGGAAGGGATTTAAATGCTTTAGGCTATAAAGGAAAGGAAATAGGTGAAAAATTAAACTTTTTACTATATAATGTGATTGAAAATCCTAATATAAACAATAAAACAGATTTAATTAATATTATAAATAGCTTATAAGAAGGGCGCGTAATTTTAATTATTTAAATTGTTGTAAAATAATGCTATAATGTAATGTGATTTCAAAAACGAAAATTGGAGGTTTTAAGTATGAGAGTCGAAGCCCCTATTAAGGTAGACAGAAAAACAAAAAGGCTTGCAAAGCGACTTACTGGCGGAGAAATAGCAGTTATAAATCATAAAGATGTAGATGAAGTTGCTGCAAATTCATTAGTAGAGGGAAAGATAAAACTTGTTATAAATGCATCTCAATCTATAAGTGGTAGATACCCAAATAAAGGACCTGGAATACTTGTAGATAAAAATATACTTATTGTAGACAATGTAGGTGAAGAACTATTCAACAACTTACAGGAGGGGCAAATAATAGAAGTTATAGATGGAAAAATCTATAGAGATGGAGAATTATTAGGCCAAGGAGAAGTATTAGATAAAGACGAAGTTGATAACAAGATAAGATTGGCATATGAAAATTTGGCTGTAGAGTTGGATAGATTTATAGATAATACTATAGATTATGCTAAAAAAGAAAAAGGACTTATTCTTGGAGAAGTTGAAATACCAAAAGTAAGTACAGATTACAAGAATAGACATGTATTGATAGTTGTTAGAGGTCAAGACTATAAGCAAGACCTAAGCACAATATTATCGTACATAGAAGAAATGAAACCTATACTAGTAGGTGTAGATGGTGGAGCTGACGCTTTACTAGAGTTTGGATATACTCCAGACGTAATTGTAGGAGATATGGATAGTGTAAGTGATGAAGCTTTACAAAAAGCAAAAGAAATAGTTGTTCATGCATACACAGACGGAAGAGCACCTGGACTTAAGAGAGTACAAGACTTAGGATTGGAAGCTGTGGTATTTCCTGCGCCTGGAACAAGTGAGGATATAGCTATGCTTACTGCTTATGAGTATAAGGCTGAACTTATAGTAGCTGTAGGGACACATTCTAATATGATAGACTTCTTAGAAAAAGGAAGACCTGGTATGGCTAGTACATTTTTAGTAAGACTAAAAATAGGATCAAAGCTAATAGATGCAAAAGGTGTAAACTTATTATATAGAAGTAAATTAAAATTAAAGTATATATGGGCACTTATAGCAACTGCTTTATTCCCAGTTTTAATACTTGCATCATTCTCTCCAAGTGTTCAACAATTTATGCACTTGATGGAATTAAAAATGAGACTACTATTACAGATGTAATTAATTGAGGAGGATTAACATGCATATAAATATGAAGTATTATATAGTAACGATAGGGGCTATATTTATTGCATTAGGAATAGGAATGCTAGTAGGATTTAACTTAAATTATGATCAAGAACTTAGCAAGCAACAAGCTGCTATAATAGATGATTTAGATGCTAAGTTTGAAGACATAAAAACAACAAATGATGAATTAGAAGGTAAACTAGACAAAAAAGAAAGCGAATACAAAAAATTAGTAAATTATTTAAATCAAAATTATTTAGTATTAATAAAAGACCAATTACAAGGTAAAAATGTAGGAATAATATCAACAACAGAAAATTATGATTATACACAAGACATAGCTAAGACTATAACAGATGCAAATGGAAGTGTAGCATATGATATTGTTTTAAAATCAGGGTTAACTAATAAAGATAAAATAAAAGAACTTGATAGTGCATTACAATTACAGTTAAAAACTGAAAAAGATGTAGTTAATTACATAATGAGCTGCTTAAAAGAAGAAAATGCTATGGATAAACTACAACAATTAGAAAAATTAGAGATGATAAAAATAAATTATTTATCAGATAACTACTTAGACTGTTCTCAAGTTGTTATGGCAAGTGGAGATACAAATGAATCTTCTCATAAATTTACGAATATAGATAAAATAATAATAGATAAATTAAAAGAAGATGGTAAGTATGTAATAGGAACTCAAAAAAGTGATGTTAAATTCTCTGATTTAGAAAACTATAAAAAAGATAAAATACCAACTATAAACAATTCTCAGCAAGGAACAGGTAAACTATCTTTAGTTTACGCTCTTAGAGATTCTGTAGAAAAAGGAAACTTTGGTATAGGAGATAAAGTAGATTCTATAATACCATTTAAGTAAAAATAAAGGAGATGTAAATATGAATCCTTATGTAAGTATAATAATACCTGCATACAATGAAGAAAATAAAATAAAAGATACTTTACTAGGAGTAGTAGATATTGAAGAAATAAATGAAATAATAGTTGTAGATGATGGTTCAAGTGATAACACTGAAAAAGCAGCTAAATCTATTGTAAATGATAAAGTAAAAGTTTTTAAGTTAGATAGAAATAGAGGTAAAGGCTATGCATTAAACTATGGATTAAAAAAAGCTATGGAAAATGCAGATATAATAGGATTTTTAGATGGAGATTTAGGTAGTTCATCAAGTGAAACTATTAAGCTTATAAAACCTGTAATAAATAATGAAGTTGATGTAACAATAGCAAAATTCCCACCTGCTAAGAAAAAGGGTGGGATGGGATTTGTAAAAAGATTAGCTAAAGATTCAGTATTTGAGATGACAGGAGTAGAGTTAGATGCTACTATATCTGGTCAAAGAATATTCAAAAAAGAAGTTTTAGAAAAATTTGATGAAATACCTTTTGGTTATGGAGTTGAAGTTGGAATGACAATAGATATATTAAAATATGGTTATTCTATAAAAGAAATTTTAGTTAATATGACACATAATGAAACAGGAAGAGATTTGAAAGGGTTCATACACAGAGGCAAACAATACTACCATATAAAGAAAATTGCTAATAAGAAGAGAAAAGAATGGAGGTAGTGTTATTGAATAATATGATACTGTATATAATAATGCTACTAGTTGGTGTAGCAACAACTTATGTTGTTATGCCATTTTTTAGAAATATGTTGGTGTCGAGTAATGTAATAAGACCAAATTATAAAAAAGATATGATACCTGTAAGTATGGGATTAGTTTTTCTACCTACGATAGTTATAAATAGTATTATTTTAATATACTTTACAACTAACCATAACGACTTAGTATATACATTTATGTATATATTTGGACTATTATCTATGTGCTTAGTAGGTATTTTAGACGATATTGTAGGTAATAGAGATGTAAGTGGATTAAAGGGGCATTTTAAAAGTTTATTAAAAGGACATCTTACAACGGGTGGATTTAAAGCATTATTTGGAGGATTTGTAGGTCTTGCTATATCCGTTGCAATATCTAAAAATATAGCTGATATATGTATAAACACTTTAATAATAGCTTTATCTACTAATTTAATGAACTTACTAGATTTAAGACCAGGAAGAGCAATAAAAGTATATTTAGTTATAATTATAACGCTATTATTAACTTTAGTAGGTTATCCTAAAGGTTTAGTTCTTATATTATTACCGAGTGTAATTGTATACTTCTTTGATGATTTAAAAGCTAAAGCTATGATGGGAGATACAGGATCTAATGTATTAGGTATATCTATAGGAATCTTAATTGCTATAGGATACGCTAGACCTATAAGAATTGGATGGTTAGTATTTTTAGTATTTATACATGCACTTACTGAAAAATACTCTTTAACAAAAATAATAGAAAATAATAAGGTTTTAAATTTTATTGATAAACTAGGAAGGTAATCTTATGATAAGTAAAAGAATTGGAGTAGTTGAATCTATAAAAAGCAAGTCACAAAACTTAGAAGAAATAACTGTAAATATTAATGATAATATAGAAAAAGCTTACAATTATCCTAAGATGACGGGAAGTGTAGATATAGGCGATGAAGTTGTATTAAATACAACTGCAGTTGAATTAAGTCTTGGTACAGGTGGTTATCATTTTGTAATAACTAATTTAAATAAAATAGAATCTGATATGACTCCGGGTGGTCATATTATGAAATTGAGATATACACCGTTACAGGTTAAAGTAGATTCTGTAGAGGAACAAGATAGTAAACTACATGATAAAATAAATGAGTTTAAAAGTCTAGATAACCTACCTGTTGTTGTTGGTACATTACATAGTATGCTTACTCCATTTGTTGCATCATACAAAAGACATAATCCGGATAAAAAATTAGTATATATAATGACAGATGGAGCATCTCTACCTATATACTTAAGTAAGAATGTAGAAAATCTAAAAAATAAAAAATTGATAGATGATACTATAACAATAGGTAATGCATTTGGCGGAGATTATGAATGTATAAACATTTATTCAGCATTGATAACTGCAAAAGAAGTTTTAAATGCTGATGCAGTATTTGTAAGTATGGGGCCTGGAATAGCAGGTACAGGAACTAAATATGGTTTCACAGGTATAGAACAAGGGCCAATACTAGATGCTGTTAAAAAGCTAGGAGGAAATCCTATTGCAATTCCGAGAATGAGCTTTGCAGACAAAAGAGATAGACACGTAGGTATAAGTCATCATAGTATAACTGTATTAAGTGAGATAGTAAATGTAGAAGTTAATATACCTATAGGGCTTAAAGATAAAGAAAAACTAGATTATGTAAATAACCAAATAAAAGAAAATAAATTAGCTGAAAAGCACAATATAGCATATGTAAATCCAGGCAGTACTTTAGACGATTTAAACTATTTTGAATTGAAAGTTAAGAGTATGGGGAGAAATTATGAACAAGATAGTGAATTCTTTGATGCTGCAAGTAGTGCAGCATATTACTTAATGGAGGTTTGTTATGATAATAGAAGAGCAAACAGTAAGTAGTGACAGGATATATACTGGAAAGGTTATAAGCCTGAAAGTAGATACTGTCGAAGTTCCTAAAAAAGGCTATCAAAAAAGAGAAATAATAGAACATCCTGGGGCAGTTGGAATAGTAGCTATAACTGATGATAATAAGGTTTTATTAGTTAGACAGTTTAGAAAAGCAATAGAAAAAGTTTTATGGGAAATTCCTGCTGGAAAGTTAGAACAGGGAGAAAGTCCAAAAGACTGTGCTATTAGAGAACTAAAAGAAGAAACTGGATATAGTGCAAATAATATGAAATTAATACATAAATTTTATACATCATCAGGATTTTCTAATCAAAAAATATATGTTTACCTAGCTACAGACCTAGAAAAGGGTGAGTGTTGTCTAGATGAAGATGAATTCTTAGAATTACATGAAGTTAATTTAAATGATGCATATGAAATGATTAATAAAAATGATATAGAAGATGCTAAAACATCTATAGGTCTTTTGCTTGCGAAAGAACTTTTATAATTAGGAATAACCTCCTCTTCTCTTGCATAAAAATTATGTAAGAACAAAAGAGGGGGTTGTAGTTTTTGAGAAGAATAAATAGAAGAACCACATTGGATAAAATAAGTAAGGATATGATAATTATATCTAGTTTGTTTATATTATTTGTTATTTTAGGATCATTGTTAAATAAAATTTTTCCTCAATATACAGAGGTAATAAGTAATAACATAACTTATACAAATAGCTACTATGATTCAGGAATGAAAATAAAAGAAGTTTTAATGTCAAATTTAAAAATGGACTTAAGTTTATTAGCAGGTATGTCGATATGTACATTAAGCATAATTTTAGCACCTATAGCTTTAATTATTTTTGCGGTAAAAGGCTTATCGATAGGGTATACTATAAATACTTTCATAATAGCTATGAAGGCTAGTTCATTTAAAATGTTATGTGTGACACTTATTAAATTTTCAATAGTACTTCCAGGCATGATAATACTAGCATTAATATCACTTAAGTACTTTGAAGAATTTATAAAAAATGTAAGAAAACAAAATAAAACAAACTGTACATATTTAATGAAAAGGTATATAATAAACTCATTTCTTATAATAATGATTAGTGTATCTGCACAAACTATTTTAAATGCTATATCTACAATAACACTAAAAATATTTTAAAGGGACTACAATATGCAACTACTAAATGAATATATAGAATATATAAAATCTATAAGAAAGTTGACAGAAAATACAGTTAGCTCTTACTTTATAGATATAAAAAAGTATTTAACATATATAGAAAATAAAAGTATTAACTTATTTGAATCAACAGAAAATGATATAATAAGTTATATAATAGAATTAGAAAAAAATAATGTATCTACAGC
>NZ_JAWDJM010000051.1:0-2390 GCF_032465715.1 Paraclostridium sp. MRS3W1
TTATAATATTGTCCATTGCACTTTGTTCAAAATTAGTTGTTCTCAATTTGCATTTTTCAAAAATAGCAAAAGATAGTATACAATTTAAAAATTTTGAATAAATATCACAATTTATAAAATGACAAGAAAAATTATCATATTTATTTAAAGATGGCTTATTCTGACTATCTTCTTTAAAAAAGCTACAATTTTCAAAACTTACGCCTCCATCTTCAAATTTACAATCTTCAAATATACATCCTACAAACCTGCACTCTTTAAACTTTAAGTTTTTGAATATACACCCTATAAACTTTGTACATATAATATCTTTATTTTCTATATTAGAAAAATTATCTTCATCTAAAATTCCTTGTTTTCCAAATATTTCATCGGTAAAAATTCTAAAACTGTACTGTTTGCAAGGATCGTATGTTTCAGGTAAGTTCTTATATTTTAATATGCTATCAAATAATTTCTTATTATTTATCTTTCTTTTATGTAACTGATTTTTAGTTACATAAACTTCTTCTTTAAAATTTATATATCCCATCTAAATCTTATTTATACTTAAGTTGTATACCCTTAATATTTTTTATTTGATGAGCATGTAAAAAGTTTTTTATTATCATATAAATACCTCCATAGAAGACTATTATTTACTTATTGTCTCTTATTTTATTACATAATATTCCTACAGTTAAAATTAAATACAAAAAAGCCATATCAATCCTGGTTCAAAGGTTTTAATATGGCTTCTTGTTTAAATATTTATTTTTCTCTAATTATTAATATCCAAAATTCTCATCTATAAAAATAACATGTATTCTTCCTTGAGATCTTTGTCTTTTTATCAAAGTATATTCACAGCATATTCTATCGCTACTTTTACAGTCCATGCAATAACCAGAAGCTTTGCAAGGTGTTTTAGTATCTAATCTTTTAGCGTTAGCAGGGGCAGAAAATTGTTCATTTCTTTTTATAGCTGCGTCTACATCTTTAACTATTTTATTTACTCCACATATAACGATAACTTTATCAGGTCCATATAGCATTGCTGCTACTCTATTTCCATTTCCATCAACATTATAAAGTTCTCCATTTTCTGTTATAGCATTTGTACTTGTAAAATATGCGTCTGCAAAAAATGATTTTCTATATATATCTTTCATATCCTGAGGTTTAAGACCTTCTTTATATCTATCAAGAAAATCGAATCGTCCTTCTCTTAAGTGCTCTATTACACCTGCTTCGAATAAAGTTTGTGAACCTCCACATGCAACAAAAGAGTTCTCTTCTACTAGCTCATCTATTTTTTTTATTAAATCTTCTTTAGATTTTGCCAAGTATCCATTCATATTGTTATTTTCTAAAGCCTTAATAGTTCTTTCAATTTGTCTTTCGTATACCCACTGTAAATTCTTATCCATTTTTATATATCCCTCCTATTAAATTTATTAAAATTTTTACCCCTATAGTAGATAAGAGCATTTATTTCACACCCTAATAGCATAATCCAGCTACTTAAGTAAAACCAAGTAAGCAGGGCTATAATGCCTCCTATACTTCCATATATAACTTGATAATTTGAAAAGTTATTTGTATAAAAAGAAAATATAACTGAAACTAATATCCATCCAAATATAGATAAAATAGCTCCTGGCATTGCCTCTATTAAATTTATCTTTTTATTAGGTCCATATCTAAATAAAGAACTAACTATCCATATGGTTATGGCTATTACAAAAGAATATCTGAACAAATTCCATGTTGGCATAAACAGTTTACTAAGTCCTAAAAATTTAAAAATTATATATCCAACCTTTTCTCCATATAATAAAAATACCATAGATGAAATTATTAATACTATGAGTTCTACTGTAAAATAAAATGATATAAGTATTAGTTTGAAAAAAGATCTAGTTTCTTTTAAATTGTATGATTTGTTTATGCCCTTTATAAACACTCTAACTGCACGAGATGAACTCCATAAAGTAAAGATAAAACTGAATACAGTTAAGCTTATGCTTTTATCACTTATTGCAGAGTTTATTATAGATTCAATCATAGCAAATGCACTATTGGGAATCAAATCATTAAATGAATTTAAAAACTTATTAATATGAATTATCGGTATATAACTTAATAAGTTTATCATAAATATCAAAAAAGGAAATATAGAAAGCAATAGGTAATAAGACATAGCTGCAGCTCTTGAATTAACATCATTTATGTTTACTTTTTTATAAATAACATTATTTTGAACATTGCTTTTTATATTATTTATATTATTTATAAGATCAACCACCTTTCACTCCTATAATATAATATCACATTATATTATATATCAAAAAATAAAAGTATTGCTAGTTTTTAGCAATACTTTTATTTTTTGATATATTATTTTATAT
>NZ_JAWDJM010000052.1:0-488 GCF_032465715.1 Paraclostridium sp. MRS3W1
CATCCAGATAAAATATGTGATCAAATATCAGATGCAATACTAGATGCACTTTTAGAAAAAGATCCACAAGCTAGAGTTGCTTGCGAAACAACAGTTACAACAGGATTAGTATTAGTTGCAGGAGAAATAAGTACTAACACTTACGTTGATATACCTAAATTAGTTAGAGAAACAGTTAAAGAAATAGGATACACTAGAGCTAAGTTTGGATTTGACGGTGATACTTGTGCAGTTATAACTTCTATAGATGAGCAATCAGGGGATATTGCTATGGGAGTTGATGAAGCTTTAGAAAATAGAAGCGGAGAATTAACTGAAGATGAAATAGAAAAAATAGGAGCTGGAGACCAAGGTATAATGTTTGGTTTTGCATGTAATGAGACAGAGGAATTAATGCCTCTTCCGATATCTCTTGCTCATAAGTTATCAAGAAGATTAACAGAAGTTAGAAAAAGTGGAGAATTAGAATACTTAAGACCAGATGGAAA